>JABFYB010000237.1 GCA_013361475.1 Hamadaea sp. | reverse complement strand
CCAGCTGCTGAGCATGCTCGACGACTTCGACGTCATGTTCGACATCGTCACCCCGTGACGTCGCGAGGATCGCACTAGACCAGGAGCGGCTCTGGTCGTGGCGTCGGTGAACTCAGCCGATCGAGGTGTTGACATCTCCGCGTACGCCGGACACCGTTGGGAGCGTTCCCACTGTCTCCGTTCCCCCAGGAGGAACATCGGTGAAGCGCATCTTCACGGCACTATCGGCGGCCGTTCTGGCCGGCGCGTTCGCCGCCGCCCCGGCGTACGCGCACGACGACGGCACGCGGTTCTACACGCCGCAGCCCGACCCGGCGGCCGTCCAGCAGATCGCCTCGCTCTACGCGCACGGCCAGTGGAGTCTGGCGACGAAGCTGCTGACCATGGTCAGCACCCCGCAGGCGGTGTGGTTCACCGCCGGCGAGGGTCAGGAGGTCACCAAGGCGGTGAAGTCCGAGGTCACCCGGGCGGCGATACAGCGCAAGGTGCCGGTGCTGGTGGCGTACGACATTCCCTTCCGGGACTGCGCCCAGTACTCCGCGGGCGGTGCGACGAGCGTGGCCGAGTACAAGGCCTGGATCGACGCCTTCGCCGCGGGCATCGGCCGCCACGAGGTCGTGGTGGCGCTGGAGCCGGACAGCCTCGGCATCATCCCCTGGTACACGTCGATCAACGGCGCGTCCGAGTGGTGCAAGCCGGCCGAGGCCGACCCGGCGACCGCGGCGAGCGAGCGGTTCGCGATGCTGAACTACGCGGTGGCGAAGCTCAAGGCACTGCCGAACACCAGCGTCTACCTCGACGGTACGCACAGCGGCTGGCTCGGCTCGGGTGACGCCGCCGATCGGCTCGTCAAGGCAGGCGTCCAGCAGGCCGACGGGTTCTTCGTGAACCTGTCGAACTATCAGACGACCGAGCGTCAGCTGAAGTACGGCAATTGGATCGCCAAGTGCGTCTACTTCGGCACGCAGGGACCGGACTGGGCGCGCGGTCACTTCGACTGGTGTGCCAGCCAGTACTACCCGGCGAACCCGGCCGATTTCAGCACGTGGGGTCTGACCGACGCGTGGTACGACCAGAACGTCGGCGCGGTGTCACCGGACGCCCTGCCGCACTTCGTGATCGACACCAGCCGCAACGGGCAGGGGCCGTGGACGCCGCCGGCCGGCAACGGCTGGCCGGACGCGCAGGACTGGTGCAACCCGCCCGGTCGTGGGCTCGGGCTGAAGCCGACGTCGAACACCGGCGACCCGCTGGTGGACGCGTATCTGTGGATCAAGACGCCCGGTCAGTCCGACGGGCAGTGCGACCGTGGCACGGGCACCGGCGTCGACCCGGCACGGGGCGGGATCGCCGATCCGGCGGCCGGGGCATGGTTCCCGCAGCAGGCGATCGAACTGGTGCAGTACGCCAATCCGCCGCTGCGGTAAACGCTCATGATCAGGGTCATTTCCCCGTCGTTAGGACGCCAGGGAAATGACCCTGATCATGGAGCAATGCTGGACGACATCCGAACCCTCGTCGAAACCGAGTCCCCGTCCTCCGACGACGCCGCCCTGATGCGCAGCGCCGACGCCGTCGCCGCCCTCGGCACGAAACTGCTCGGTGCGCCGCCGGAACGCGACGGCATCCACCTGATCTGGCGTTTCGGCGGGCCGACACGCGTACTGGTGCTCTGTCATCACGACACCGTGTGGCCGCTGGGCTCGCTCACGACGCATCCCTGCACGGTGACCGACGGCGTCCTGCGCGGCCCCGGCTGCTTCGACATGAAGACCGGCCTGGTCATGGCGTTCCACGCGATCGCCTCGCTGACCGACCGCACCGGCGTGACCCTGCTGGTCACCGGCGACGAGGAACTCGGCTCGCCCGGCTCGCGGGCGCTCATCGAGGCCGAGGCGGCCGGGGCGAAGGCCGCGCTCGTGCTGGAGGCGTCCGGCCCCGGCGGCGCGCTCAAGACCGAACGCAAGGGATCGTCGGGCTACTCGCTGCGCGTACACGGCAAGGCGGCGCATTCCGGGCTCGAGCCGGAACGCGGCCACAACGCGGGCATCGAGCTGGCGCACCAGATCCTGGCCATCGCGACGCTCGGCGACACGTCGCTGGGCACGACCGTGACGCCCACCCTCATGTCCGCGGGCACCTCCCGCAACACCGTGCCCGCGCTGGCCGAGGTCGCGATCGACGTCCGGGCGACCACGCCGGGCGAACTCTCGCGCGTCGATCTCGCGCTCCGCGCGCTGCGACCCGTCGATCCAGCGATACGCCTGGAGCTGTCGAACCTGTCCCACCGGCCCCCGATGACCGCCGACTCCTCCGCGGCCCTGTTCGCCAAGGCGGCCAAGCTGGCCGCCGACCTGGGCCTGCCCCCGTTGACGAAGCTGGCCGTCGGCGGCGGATCGGACGGCAACCTGACCGCCGGGATGGGCGTACCGACGCTGGACGGGCTCGGCGCGGTCGGCGGGGGAGCCCACGCCGACGACGAACACGTTGTGGTGGCGGAGATTCCGGGTCGCACCGCGCTTCTCGCCGCATTGATCGCCGCGGTGATCGCAGAGGGTGAATGACTGCTGACGAGGCGTACAAAACAGGACGCGAGCGGCGAACACCTTTAAGATCCCGCGCATGCGACACCTCTGGACCCTGATCGCCGCCCTCGTCATCGCCCCGCTGTCCTGGTTCCTGCTCGCCATCGGGCAGTCCACCTCCCTGCGTGTTCTCGACGACGCGAACACGGCCGCCCCGAGCGGCGCCGACGTCCTGCGCCCGCTCGTCTTCCTCCTCGTCGCCGGACTGCTCCTCGGCCTCATCGCGACCCTGCGCATGTCCCCGCTCGGCGCGGTGCTGACCGGCGTCCTGTACGCGGGCAGCTACATCCTGCTGCTGGTCGCCCCGCACGGGGTGGTCGACGCGTTGTCGAAGGACATCTCGTTCGGCGGGCTCCACGCCGATCTGAGCGCGCCGCTGCGTACGGGGACGTCGGCGCTGGTCGGCGCGATGCTGCTGCTGGCCCTCGTGAGCGTCAGCCGGTGGCGTCGCTGGCCCGAGCCGGAGTTGGCCACCGAGTCGTGGTCGTCGTCGACGACGCGTACGCCGTCGCCCTCCACACTGGCCGGTTGGACGTCGTTCCTCCGCGACGATTCGCGTCCGATGTCGAGGAATTGATGACGCCTACCTGACCGTCCGGCCGACCGGGCGACCCGCCTTTCCGGCATTCCGCGTACGCAGCACTCCAGGCGGGTGACCGGTGTCGGGAGTCTGACGCTTCACGTCGCTACTGAC
Source organism: Hamadaea sp. (assembly GCA_013361475.1). Taxonomy (GTDB): domain Bacteria; phylum Actinomycetota; class Actinomycetes; order Mycobacteriales; family Micromonosporaceae; genus Hamadaea. The sequence continues at coordinate 25,678 of JABFYB010000237.1, read as the reverse complement.
TAGTCCATTTCGCGAATAGCATCCCCGGTTATCGTACGGGTCCCCGACTGGGAGGTGACCCGAAGTCGTTGTGGGGGTGCGGGTTCGTGACCAGGGTAGCCATCATCGGCGCGGGGCCCTACGGACTGTCCATCGCGGCGCATCTGCGGTCGCTCGGCGTGCCTCATCGCATCTTCGGCACGCCGATCGACACGTGGCTGCGTCACATGCCCGCCGGTATGTCGTTGAAGTCTGACGGGTTCGCGTCGAGCCTCAGCTCGCCCGAGCCGGGCAGCCGCTTGTCGGCGTACTGCGCCGAGAACGGAATCGCTTACGACGACACGGCGATCCCGGTCGAGCTCGACGTGTTCACGACCTACGCGGTCGACTTCCAGAAGCGGTTCGTGCCGCAGGTCGAGGACCGTCAGGTCATCGCGCTGGACAAGGGAGCAGAGGGGTTCACGCTCAAGCTGGACGACGGGGAGACGCTCACGGCCGACCTGGTCGTGGCGGCCGTCGGCATCACCCACTTCGCCCGGATGCCGCAGGAGCTGTCCGGCCTGCCGGCGAACCTCGTCTCGCACGCGTCGGACCACCACGACCTGTCCGCCTTCGCCGGTCGTGACGTCACCGTGATCGGTGCCGGCTCGTCCGCGGTCGACATCGCCGCCCTGCTCGCCGAGGCCGGCGCGAACACCTCGCTGGTCGCCCGGCGCGACCGGATCAAGTTCGCCTCCGCGCAGCCGCCCGGCGGTCGCAGCCTCTACCAGCGGCTGCGGCACCCGTCCACCGGCATCGGCCCGGGCCTGCGGTCGTGGATCTTCCAGAAGCGGCCGAACCTGTTCCGGTTCCTGCCCGGCGGCCTCCGCGTGAAGATCATCCGCCGTCACCTCGGTCCGTCGTCCGCGTGGTGGATGAAGCCGCGTTTCGAGGCCGGGGTGTCCACGACGCTCAACGCCGTCATCGAGCAGGCCACCGTGGACGGCGGCCAGGCCAGGCTGGTGCTGCGTACGCCGGACGGCCCGATCGAGCACCGCACCGATCACGTCATCGCGGCGACCGGCTACTGGCCCGACGTCGAGCGGCTGGAGTTCTTCAGCGACAGCCTGCGGTCGGCGATCCGGACACACGAGAAGATGCCGGTGCTGTCCGGCGGATTCGAGAGTTCCGTGCGCGGCCTGTACTTCGTGGGACCGCCGGCCGCCAACAGCTTCGGGCCGCTCATGCGGTTCATGGTCGGCGCGGAGTACGTCGCGCCCCGGGTGGCGCGGGTCCTCGCCCGTAGAGCCGCGGCGACCAGATGACCGCCACGCTCGCCGCGGACGCCGCAGCCGCCGAAGGCGTACGCCTCGAGCTGCTGAAGCCGGGCGACGACGGGGAGACCCTTTTCCTGGTGCCGGGCGTGGAAGGCGACATCACCGAACTGCTTCCGGCGGTGCAGGCGATGACCGGGCCGCAGCGGGTGTATGGGCTGATGCCGGTGCTGCCGGCCGCGATCGGCCTGCCCGCCGCGGCCGCCCAGGTCGTCGAGGCGATCCGGGGGCTGCAGCCGGCCGGGCCGTACCGCGTCGGCGGCTACTCGTTCGGGGCCCTGCTCGCCCTCGAGGTCGCCCAGCAGCTGCGGGCCGCCGGGGAGGACGTCGGCGCCCTGTTTCTCATCGAGGGCGTCTACGACGAGCGCTTCTGGCCCCGAAAGACGTGGGTACGCGCGCTGCTGCGCCGCACAAGCTGGCAACTTGCCCGCATCGTACGCATGCGGCCGCTGGCGGCCCTGGCCGAGATCCGGCTGCGCGGCGTACGCCTGGTCCGGCGAGTCGCGCGGCGCAGCGCGACGGCGGCGGACTCGGTACGCGACGTGGCGAGCGCCGAGACGCGTTCGGCTCTTTACGCGTATCAGTCGATGGCGGCCTATCGCCCGCGGACCTATCCCGGCACGCTGACCTTGATCGCCACCTCGCAGGACCGGCATTTCGGCTGCGACGTGGCCGGGCTGTGGGCGGGCCTGGCCGAGCGGCTCGTCGTGCAGCGGGTCGACGGTGACCACCTCGAGGTCGTGCGGGAACCGGCAGCGGCGGCCGCGGTGGCGGGAGTGATCGACCACGCGCTCGCGGCGGCCCGGCCCGGCTGGTCGGGAGTACGCCCCCGGCCCGGATTCGAACGGCCGATGATCCTGAGCACGATGCGCTGGTTCGCCGCCGCCCGGCTGGCCCACGCGCTGACCGAGGCGGGCTTCGAGGTGTCGGCGTGCCGACCGCGCGGGCACGTGCTGGAGGTGATCGACGGCCTGGTCGCCGACTGCCGGCTCAACCGGTTGTGGCGACGCCGGTCGCTGGTGGCCGCGATCCGCCGGGCCCAGCCTGACATCATCCTGCCCGACGACGAGCGGGCGCTGGCGTTGCTGCGGCGGCTGCACGAGTCGGTCAAGATGACCGATCCTGCGCTGGCCGCCCTCGTCGGCCGGTCGCTCGGCGACACCGCGCAGTGGACGTCGGTGACCTCGCGGTCCGAGCTGGCCGCGACGGCCAAGTCGTTGGGTGTCACCGCGCCGGAGACGGCGGTCGTGGCGGACCGGCGGCAGCTGGACGACTGGACCGTCCCGTACGCGTTGAAGACCGACGGCAGTTGGGGTGGCCGCGGAGTGGCGTTCGTCCGTACGCCGGACGACGTCCGCAGTGCCTGGCGGTCGGTGGCGCACCCGCCCAGCCTGCCGCGAGCGCTCAAGCGGCTGCTCGTCAACTTCGAGGCGGCTCCGTTCTCCGCCTGGCTCCGCCGCGTACGCCCGGTGGTGAACGCGCAACGGTTCGTCGAAGGCCGTGAAGGCATCGTGACGGCGGCCTGCTTCGAAGGACAGGCGACCGCGGTGGTGTGCCTCGAAGTCGTGGCGGCGACCGAGCCCAGGGGACCCGCGGCGGTCATCCGGGTCATCGACCATCCGCAGCTGGCTTCGGCGGCTCGCGTACTGGTGGAACGGTTCGGGCTGACCGGCTTCTGCGGCTTCGACTTCATGATCACCGAGTCGGGGGAGGCGTACCTGCTGGAGGTCAACGCCCGGGTCACACCGACCTGCCACCTGCTCGTGGAAGGGGCGGCTCCGGTCGGCCGGACACTGGCGCTGTTCCCGGCCTCCTCCCACTCCTCCGACAGTGATGTCGTCGATGTGCCCCGGCGGATTCCGGCGCTCGTGCGGCGGGGGGAGACGCTGGTGGCCCGCGGCCGGCGGCGGTCCGCCCGGCTCGCTCGGCGACTGCGCATCGCCCGCTGACGTTCGGCGCTGGATCAGGGTTCCCGGTCGAATCAAGACGCATGATTCGACCGGGAACCCTGATCACGTGGGCGTCAGATCTTGCCGGTGCCCGCGCCCGAGGTGACGATCGACTTCACCGACGAGTTGGCGTCCACCGTGTACGCGTACGGGATCGCCGCGACGCTGGCCCCGTTGCGGGCCGCCGGGGTGCCGGAGTTGACCAGATAGTTGTTGAGCAGCTTGATGTTGCCCGAAGGCGAGCTGCCGGTCTGCGACACCGCCGAGTTCGGCGTGTTCTCGAAGTAGTTGCGCTCGAGGTAGACGCCCGCGTTGCAGGTCGACGCCACGCCGTAGGTGCCCGAGTTGTAGTAGTAGTTGTTGTACACGTGCACCGGGTTGCCGAAGCGCACTCGCGGCCCGCGCTGGTCGCAGTTGTTGAACCAGTTGTGGTGGTAGGTGATCCGCAGGTGCCCGGTGTCCTCCGACGCGTTGTCGTCGCTGTGCCCGACGAGCGAGCACTTGATGTGGTCGTGGAACTTGTTCCAGGACACCGTGATGTAGTCACCCGCGTGCGTGATGTCCAGCAGCCCGTCGTAGTAGTCGGTGCCGTGGCTGGTGTCGCTCGACAGGTCGTTGTGGTCGATCCACAGCCGGGTCGACTTCTCGACGTGGATGGCGTCGCCGTTGCCGACGCTCGCCGGCACCTTGGCGATGACCAGGTTGCGGATGATGACGTTGCTGACGCTCTTGAGCTTCAGCCCGCAGCCGGTGAGCCCGGAATTCGAGCCGACCCCGATGATCGTCTTGTTCGACGCCACGGTGATCTCGCTGGAGCAGCTGAACTTGCCGTTCACCTGGATGATCTGCTTGGTGCTCGAGCCGGCCGCGCTCGCCAGGGCGGACGCGCTGGTGACGGTGACGGTCGAGCCGCCGCTGCCGCCGGTGGTGCCGCCGCCCTGGGTGGCCCAGCCTTCGAGGTTGAAGGTGGCGGCCGAGGCGGGCGCGGCCGAGACGGCGAGACCGGCCGCGACGAGGGCGATCGTCCCGGCCAGCGCCAGGAGCCGTCCGTGGAGTGGGTGGTGCGAGGGAGACGTCATGAATGACCTCCGGTGGGATCTGCGCGCCGTCCGCCAATGCGTGGGCGCGCAGGGGCGGTGTTGGTATTGGAAAGCGCTTTCCGGATCGAGTACGGTATCGATGTATTTCGAATTTGTCAACGACGCGTCGCCTACCCTCGAATGGTGGGGCGTCGATGGGATCTGCTGGCGGCGATCGCCGCCGTGACTTCGGCGGTCATGCTGACCGCGTACGTCGTGATCATGCGCGGCCAGGGTGACGCGCCACTGTGGTGGGTGCTCGCCGCGCTGGGTCTCTCGATGGTGTTGTGTGCTTACGCCGTCGACCGGCGCCGGGCGCATCGCCGAGGACTGCTCGGCCTCGCCGGAGTGGTGCTCGTGATCCTCGGTGTGCTCAGTCTGCTGTCGATCGGCTGCCCGATCCTCATCGGCGGAGTCACCGCGCTCATCGCCGCCGCCACCGCCAACGGCAAACCCGCCGAGCCTCGCTGAGACGATCGCGACCGGCCTCGGGCGACCGGCGTACGCTCGGATGATGGCTGGCGACGTAGGCCTGTTCGGCCCTGAGTCGATCACGTGGCGGGTGCACGCCGACCCGATCCTGCTGATCTCCGCGCCCCGGGCGCTGCTGTTGCAGGCGCTGCACCCACGGGCGATCGCCGGCGTCATGCAGAACTCCGACTTCAAGCACGACCCCTGGGGTCGCCTCCAGCGCACCATCACCTATGTCGCCACGGTCGTCTACGGGACGACCGCCCAGGCCGAGGCGGCCGGTCGGCGGGTCCGCGCGATCCACGCCGCCATGACCGCCGTCGACCCGGAGACCGGTGAGACGTTCCGGGCCGACGACCCCGAACTGCTGCGCTGGGTGCACGTGACCGAGGTCGACTCGTTCGTCACCACCGCCCAGCGGGCCGGCCTGGGACTCACCACCGACGAGGTCGACCGCTACTACACCGAGCAGCGCCGGGCGGCGGCGCTCGTCGGGCTGGACCCGGAGGGGGTGCCCGGCACGGCCGCCGAGGTCGCCGAGTACTACGCCACGATGCGACCACAGCTGGCGACGACTCCGGGCGCGCTGGAGGTGCTGCGGTTCCTCGTCTCGCCGCCCATGCCGTACGGGCTGGGCCTGACGCCGGTGCGGTTCGCCTGGTGGAGTTTCAGCGCGCTCGGGGTCAGCCTGCTGCCTCGGTGGGCGCGCCGCCTCTACCTGATGCCTGGGCTGCCGACCACCGACTTGTCGGCGACCGCTTCGGCGTACGCCCTGCGGCACGCGATGCGAGTGGTGCCCCGCCGCGTCTTCGAAGGCCCGCTCTACCGCAGTGCGATGGCCCGGGCGGAGCGGTCGGTCGCCGTGGCGAGTGCGACCGGGCCGGGCCAGGGGTTGGACGAGGGAACCGGGTGACCGGTGGGGTCGCGTGCGCCCATGTCTTGCGACCCCACCGGAACAGATCAGGCGATGTTCGCCTGCGGACCCGCGTACGTGCGCAGCAACGACGGCACGCCGGCCGCCGAGTCGAGCGTGTACGAGTAGAAGCTCGACGGCGTGAACGCCGAGCCGTTGGTCTGGGCCTTGCCGGAGCAGTTCACCAGGATGCTGCCGGACTGCTTGAGCTGCGCGGCGGACGTGTCGTTGTAGTACGGGTTCGCCACGTTCTCGAAGTAGCTGTTCTCCAGCACCATCTTGGTCGCGCCCCGGGAGAGGTTCCCGTAGGACGTGATGTTCTGCATGTAGTTGTTGTAGAGGTGCGCGTACGCGACGTTGTCGGTGCTGGGGTTGCGCTGGTTGGTGTCGTGGATCCAGTTGTGGTGGATCGTCATCCGCGCCGTCACGTTGCTCGTCCAGCCGATGCCGAACGCCTTGTTGGTGTTGCTGAGCACGTTCCACGACACCGTCAGGTACGTGGTGTCCAGGCGGCTGTCGATGAGCCCGTCGTTGGTGTCGTGGATCCGGTTGTGGTCGATCCAGACGTGGTCGGCGGTGTCCATCTGGATGCCGTCGTAGTCGAAGTCCTTGTCGTCGGGGTCGTCCGACGCCATCTTCGTGTCGCCGATGGTCAGGTTACGGATGATCACGTTCCGGGTGCCGGGGTTCAGGTGCAGACCGCCGTTCTTGATCTGCCCGGAGGTCCCGACGCCGATGATCGTCTTGTTCGACGCGATCGGGATCTCGTAGCCGTACGGGGTGACCGTGATCGTGCCGCTGACCCGGATCACGTACGCCGCACTCGCGGCGGCGTACTTCACCAGGTCGGCCTGATTGGTGACGGTGACCGTCGTGCCTCCCGCGCCGCCGGTCGTGCCCGCGGCGAACCCGTCGGCCGTGTTCGACCACGTACGCCCACCGGCCGTCGGTGAGGCCGTGGCCCCGGTGACGTAGGTGAACGACCATTGCATGCGGGCGATGTCGGAGCAGGGTTCCTGGATGATCGGGTTGCCGCCGGAGGTGGAGCCGTCCTTGTCGGACACGCACAGGCCGGTGGCGACGCTCTTGATGAGGTACTTGCCGCTGGCGGCCGTCGACGCGGTGAAGGTCCACGTCTGGTTCGTGCTCGCGCCGCAGGTCCACTGCCACAGCTGGATGCCGCTGGTGGTGTCCGCGTACGGCACGTCGACGCACTTGCCGCTGTTGGTGTTGACCAATCCGTAGCCGCCGGACTGGCTGACGGCCTTGAACTGCATATCGGTCGCGGCGGTGTTGCAGGCCAGCTGCTGCAGCAGGGCGCCGTTGCCGGTGCCGGCCGCGACGACGTCGACGCACTTGCCGCTGGCGCCGGAGGCGAGCGTGTATACGCCACCGTTCACCGGCGCGACGGCCGCCTCGGCCATCGGCACCGTGATCAGCATGATCCCGGCGGCGACCGTGCACACCGCGGCCGCCAGACCGGCGATGAAGCGTTTCTTCAGCATCACGGGCTCCTTCACGAGATCGGGTTCCAGCCGTCGGAACCGGCCAGGTACTTCTGCGGGGTGTAGGTGGCGGCCTGTGAGTCGGACAGCTGCGGGCGGTTGCTGTTGACGGTCGCGCCGGAGCCGGTGTTCTTGTATTCCCGGAACCGGGCGTTCTGCCAGGTGTTGGTGGACATGTTGATCCAGGGCTGACCGGTGGCGATGGTCGCGCTCAGCGACGACTCCCGATAGAGCACCTGGGCGTCCTGCCGCCACGGCCGGCCGAGCTGGGTCGTGTTGGTGGTCGCGCCGGTGATGGTCGACTTGTAGAACAGGAAGCCGTAGGTCTTCGTCGCCGCCGTGCTCGCGGCCGTGATCGGACCACCGGTCGAGCGCTTCTCGTAGATGCTGCAGCCGTCGAACACGATCGTGCCGCCGCCGAAGATGAAGTCGACGGTGCCTTCGATGTAGGAGTTCTTCACGTACGCCCGGGTCGCGTCGTTGACGAGGAAGGTGTCCTGGTCGCCGAGCAGGCGTACGTTCGACAGCACCGCGCGGTCGGCGTTGAGGTGCAACGCGACGGCCTGCTGACCCGAGGTGACCGAGCCTTCGTCGAAGTCGTTGGAGATCGTCAGGTTGGTGGCGGCGAAGTCGTGCCCGTACGCGAACACGGTCGCGCTGCCGGAGGTCCCGTACGCCCCGGCGTAGTGGTTGTTGACGATGACCGTGTTGCTCGCCGACGACCCCAGCCCCTGTAGCGTGATGTAGGGCTTGTTCGCCGGCACGGTCACGATCTCCCGGTAGGTCCCGGCCTTGATCGTGATCACGACCCGGCTGGTGTTGTTCGCCGGAACCGCGTCGACCGCGGCCTGCACCGTGCGGTAGCGGCCGGTGCCGTCGGCCGCGACGGTGGGCGTACCTGCGGTGGCAGTCGGGCCGGAGGTCGTTCCGGTGACGTAGGTGAACGACCATTGCATGCGGGCGATGTCGGAGCAGGGTTCCTGGATGATCGGGTTGCCGCCGGAGGTGGAGCCGTCCTTGTCGGACACGCACAGGCCGGTGGCGACGCTCTTGATGAGGTACTTGCCGCTGGCGGCCGTCGACGCGGTGAAGGTCCACGTCTGGTTCGTGCTCGCGCCGCAGGTCCACTGCCACAGCTGGATGCCGCTGGTGGTGTCCGCGTACGGCACGTCGACGCACTTGCCGCTGTTGGTGTTGACCAATCCGTAGCCGCCGGACTGGCTGACGGCCTTGAACTGCATATCGGTCGCGGCGGTGTTGCAGGCCAGCTGCTGCAGCAGGGCGCCGTTGCCGGTGCCGGCCGCGACGACGTCGACGCACTTGCCGCTGGCGCCGGAGGCGAGCGTGTATACGCCACCGTTCACCGGCGCGACGGCCGCCTCGGCCATCGGCACCGTGATCAGCATGATCCCGGCGGCCAGTCCGAGGACGGCGGTGGCCAGGGCCACCAGCGGACGGCGGTACCGGGCGGATGGGCGTCCGCCAGGCGATCGTGAGGTGTTCATGGATGGGTCCTCCTGGGACGATCCGTGGAGCGGTGTCGATCAGGAGACGGGCCGGCCCGAGAACCCATAACAATTTTGTCGCCAGTCCGGATAAAATCGTCACTGGTAGATGTCTTGACAGCGCGACATGCGGCGCGCCACGATGTCGCCCGTGCTCGCGGACACCACGCAGGTCGTCGCCGCCCGCGACGGAGACCGGCAGGCCCTCGCCGAGTTGCTCACCGGTCATCTGCCGCTGGTCTACAACATCGTCGGCCGCGCCCTCGACGGTCACCCCGACGTCGACGACGTCGTACAGGAGACGATGCTGCGCGCGGTCCAAGGACTGCACGGGCTGCGCGAACCCGAGAGCTTCCGATCCTGGCTCGTCGCGATCGCCGTCCGCCAGATCCGGGAACGCGAACGGTCCCGGCGTACGCCCTACCGCCTCGACATCTGGCAGGAGGCCGACGACCAACCCGACCCCGAGGCCGACTTCGTCGACGACGCCATCACCCGAGCCCGCCTCGCCGGGCACCGCAACGCCGTCCGCGAGGCGACCCGCTGGCTCGACGGTGAGGACCGCCGGGTCCTCGCCCTGTGGTGGCAGGAACTGCTCGGCGGGCTCAGCCGGGCCGACATCGCGGCCACCCTCGGCATCACCGTCGCGCACACCGGCGTACGGATCCAGCGCATGCGCGCCCACCTTGACCGGGCACGCCTCATCCTGGCCGCCTGGCGGGCCACCCCCCGCTGCGCCGGACTGCAGTCGGCCGCCCAGGGCTGGGACGGCCGGGCCGACTCCCGCTGGGTCAAACGCCTGCACCGCCACGTCCGCGACTGCCCACAGTGCGTCGTCGCGGGCCGGCTCGCCCCCGACGAGGTCGCGCTCGCTCAGATCGGCCTGCTCCCGATCGCCGGCGGTCTCGCCACCGCGATCACCCAGGCGGCGAGCGGCCCGATCGCACCGGCGGGGCTGCTCGCCCGCGTCTGGCAGCTGCTGACCGCCAAGCCCGCCGCCACGATCACGGCCGGGGCGACCGCGGCGGCCGCCGTCACGGCCGCGATCGTGCTGCTCCCGTCGCCCACTCCGGAGGATCCGCCCACGGCCAACCCGCCCATCGCCGGTTCCGCCCCGACGGTCTCCACCGCACCGTCGTCGGTTCCACCCTCACCCACGAGTACGCCGAGCGCCGCGACCGGTCAGATCTACCTGGCGCCGGGCGGCGACGACGACGGCGACGGAACCCAGGCCCACCCGTACGCGACCCTGGCCAAAGCGGTCTCCGTCGTGCGCCCCGGTCAGACGATCATCGTCCGGGGCGGCACGTATCGCCCGGCCGAATCCGTCGAGATCGCCACCAACGGAACGGCCCAGAAGCGCATCACCCTGACCAGCGCCGCCGGGGAACACCCCGTCTTCGACGCCACCGCCGTCCCGCACACCGACTGGTTCGTCACCCAGCGGGCCGCGTACTGGACGATCCGGGGACTGGAGATCCGTAACGCGCCGACCCACGCGTACGTGTGCGTGGGCTGCCGCTCCGTCGTCTTCACCGGAGTGTCCTTCCACGACAACAACGGCACCGGGCTGATGCTGCGCGGCGACGGCACCACCGGCAACCAGGTCCTCGACAGCGACTTCTACCGCAACCACGACACCGGCGCGGCCGCCGACGGGCTCGCCTTCAAATACGGCTCCGGCACCGGCAACACCGTCCGCGGCTGCCGGTTCTGGTCCAACGTCGACGACGGCTTCGACCTGCACGAGTTCACCTCCCCGGTGACCGTCGACCGCAGCTGGGCGTACGCCAACGGCCGAGACCTCTGGCACGACGCCACGCAAGCAGTGATCGGATCCGGCAACGGTTTCCGGCTCGGCGGCGGCGATCCGGCCCCGGCCGTCGCCCACGTCGTGACCAACAGCGCCGCCTGGGACAACGCCGGCTACGGCTTCACCGAGAGCGCGAACCGAGGCGGGCTGCGGCTGAGCCACAACACCGCGTACCGCAACGCCAAGGACGGATTCGCGTTCTTCTACTCCGCCGCCCAGTTCTCCCACAACCTCGCCCTGGCCAACAACCGGGACGCCGTGCTGGCCGACGCCGCCGTCGAGGACGCCAACTCGTGGAATCAGTCCGGCTGGACCACCAGCACGCTGCGGCAGAGCGATCCGCGCACGGCGCAGGGACCCCGCCGGGCCGACGGCAAGCTCCCCGCGACGGACTTCCTCACCAACACCCGCGACCCGGCGATCGGCGCGCCGATGAGGACCTCGTGACCGGACTGCGCGTGGCGGCCTGCCAGACGCCGGAACTCCTCGGTGCCGTGGACGCCGCCCTGGCCTGTATCGAAGACTTCGCCCGTCGGGCCGCCGACGCCGATCTGCTGCTGTTCCCCGAGTGCTTCCTGCAGGGCTACCTCGTCGAAGCCGCCCACCTGAACCGGTACGCCGTCGACCTGCGGTCCGCCGAGTTCGCCGCCGTCCAGCGTCGCCTCGCGGCGGTCGAGGCCACTCTGGTCTTCGGCGTCGTCGAGCGCGCCGGCGATCGCCTTTACAACACGGCCGTCGTCCTCGATCGAGGCGAACTCTCCGGCTGCTATCGCAAGACGCATCTCGTGCCCGGCGAGGCGCTCTTCGACCCCGGCGACGCCTACCCGGTCTTCGACCGCCGGGGCGTACGCTTCGGGATCAACATCTGCTTCGACGCCCAGTTCCCCGAAGCCGCCGCCGCAGTCGCCACCCAAGGCGCGGACCTGCTGCTGTTGCCCGCGCAGAACATGATCCGCCGCGCCAGTGCCGAGAGCTGGCGCGACCGGCACAACGAGATCCGCACGCGACGCGTACGCGAAACGGGGATGTGGCTCGTCTCCGCCGACGTCACGGGGGAGCGCGGCACCAGTCACATCGGCTACGGCCCGACCTGCGCGATCAACCCCGACGGCGAGGTGATCGCCCAGGTCCCATCGCTGACCATGGGTCACATCGCCGTCGAAGTTCCCAGCTCCCGCTGATACCAGGTGCCCGGTTGGCCGCCGAGGTCGGCCGGGTCCGCCGGGCCCACCTCGACGAAGCCGGCCTTGATCAGCACTCGCTGGGAGGCGATGTTGCGATGCGAGGTGGCTGCCCGCAAGGTGTGCAGCCCATACCGGTCGGCGGCGAGGTCGCAGAGCTCCAGGACGGTCGCCGTGGCCAAGCCCCGCCCGGCGGCCGCCTGCGCGACCCGATAGCCGAGGTCCGCCGCGTGGTCGACGAGGTCCATCAGATTGAACCGGCCCAGCACGGAACCGTCGTCGTCGACGAGCACGTGGAAGGCGGAGATGCCCGCATCCTGCTCCTTCAGCAAGGCGTCGAACCGGTCGGCGAATTCCGCGAAATAGTCATCGCCTCGGTCGGTGATACTGGCCGCGAAGTAGCTGCGGTTGGCCGCTTCGAAGGCGAGCACCGCCGGGGCGTGACGGTGATCAAGACGCTGAAGTTCGGGCACCGCCCGACCCTATCCAGGGCGTACGCCGGGGTCACCCGGTTTACCGCAGCGGATGCGTGAAATGGCCGTTTCGTAACGTACGTACGGCTCGTTTAGTCAGGCGATGAACGCCACGGTGGACCCGAAGACGCAGAAAGCCAAGCTGCTCACTATCTTCGTCGCGCTCATGTTGTGCGTACTGCTCGCCGCCCTGGACCAGACGATCGTGGCGACCGCGTTGCCCACCATCGTCGGCGACCTCAACGGGCTCGACCACATCTCGTGGGTGGTGACGGCCTACCTGCTGACCTCGACGGTCACCCTGCCGCTCTACGGCCGCATCGGCGACATCTACGGCCGCAAACCCGTGGTGATCTTCGCGATCGCGGTGTTCCTCGCCGGATCGGCGCTGTGCGGCTGGTCGCAGACGATGACCCAGCTCATCGCGTACCGGGCGGTGCAGGGCGTGGGCGCGGGCGGGCTGATGGTGCTCGCCCAGGCGATCCTCGCCGACCTCGTCCCGCCCCGGGATCGCGGCCGCTACATGGGCTTCATCGGCGCGGCGTTCGGCGTCGCCTCGGTCGCCGGTCCGCTGCTCGGCGGCTACCTCACCGATCACGCGAGCTGGCGATGGGTGTTCTACATCAATCTGCCGCTCGGGGCGATCGCCCTCGCGATGATCGTCATCGTGCTCAAGCTGCCCGCACCCACCTCACGGTCGCGGGTGGACTACCTCGGCGCCGCGCTGCTCTCGGCCGCGGTGACCGGCCTGGTCCTCGTCACCTCCTGGGGCGGCAGCGAGTACGCCTGGAGCAGCGCACAGATCCGCCGGCTGATCGCGGCAACCCTCGGATTCACAGCGTTGTGGCTGCTCAGCGCCAGATTCTCGGCACAGCCGATCCTGCCGCTGCGACTGTTCCGGGATCGGACCTTCGCCCTCGCCTCCGTCGCCAGCATCGCCGTGGGTGTGGCGATGTTCGGGTCGATCAGCTATCTGCCGATCTTCATGCAGGTCGTGACGGGCGCCAACGCCACCAACTCCGGTCTGCTCATGTTGCCCCTGGTCGCGGGCATCCTCGTGACCGCCATCGCGTCCGGGCAGCTGATCAGCCGGAACGGGCGGTACAAGGCGTACCCGATCGTGGGCGCGATCCTCACCGGGCTCGGTCTCTGGCTGCTGTCCACCCTGGACGAACACAGCACCCGCGCCCTGATCAGTGCGTACATGGTCGTCGTCGGACTGGGCATCGGCCTGATCATGCAGGTGCTCGTGCTCGTCGTGCAGAACTCGGCCGACCGCGCCGACCTCGGCGTCGCCACCTCCGCCGTCACCTTCGTCCGCCAGGTCGGCGGCGCGCTCGGCGTGGCCATCTGCGGCTCGCTGTTCACGACGCGGCTCTACGACGCGATCACCACGGAACTGCCGGGAGTGCCGATCACCGGCGGCGTGGGCTCGCTGACCCCGGCGCGGCTGGCCGAGCTGCCCGACGCCGTACGCGACGGGATCGCCCGGGCGTTCGCCGACGCACTGCCACCGATCTTCCTCGCCCTGGTTCCGCTGCTGGTCATCGCGCTGATCTGCGTCAGCGTGCTGCCCGGCGTCTCCCTGCGTACGCACGACGCCCCGGTCGTCGAGACCGCCCACCACCTCACCGGGGTGGTCCGCAGCTCGGCCGGTACGCCGATCGCCCAGGTCCGGCTCAGTCTGCTGGCCGCCGGTGGGGAACTGCTCGCCACCGCCACGAGCGACGCGACCGGGGCCTTCACCGTCGGCGCCCCACGAGCCGGAAGCTACGTGCTGGTCGCCGCGGCCGACGGATACCGCCCCGACGCGTCACGGGTACAGGTCGCTGAGACGGCGTATCACGAGATCGTGCTGGCGGGAGCGGCGACGCTGGTCGTGGCGACGCGCGTGCCGGGAGCGGCCGCGAACCTGACCGACGACGCGGGCCGGCAGGTGGCGACGGCGCGCGCGGACGACGCGGGCCGGCTCGTGCTGGAGCGGCTCGAAGCCGGACGCTACACCCTGACCGTGACCGCCGAGGGCTATCTGCCCGCCGCCCTCGCGATCGACCTGACGCCCGGTGACACAGTGGAGCGTGAGCTGCCACTGCGCCGCGCGGCGACCGTGGCTGGGACGGTACGCGGACCGGACGGCAAGCCGCTGAAAGACGCGCTCGTCGTCCTCCTGGACGCGGCCGGAGCCGTGCGCGGCAGTACGCACACCGACGCCACCGGCGCCTTCGCGGTCGACGACCTCACCGACGGCGCCTACACCCTCGTGGCCAGCGGCTACGGACCGACCGCCCTCGGCGTGCGCATCGACGGGCCGGGTCGGGTCGACACGCAGATCACGCTCGGCCGCGAAGGTGGACGGCACTCCGACCAGCCGCACGCGGGCTGGCACGCCGTCCACCCCAGCCGCCCGATCCGCGTCTCCCGCTGACCCTCCTCACGTGGCCTGCTTGGGCGCTGGATCAGGGATCCGGGTCGAATCTTGACCCAAGATTCGACCGAGATCCCTGATCCAGCGGGGTCGGTCAGGCGGGGACGGTGAAGCCGTCGGCGTAGACGCCGGGGCGGACGGGTTTCTCCGCGACCACGCAGACGTGTTCGCCGGGCCAGAACCAGCCGGCCGACCGCGCGACGTCGGCCCAGATGTCGAGTTCGGCGTCGAGCGCCGGGCCGAAGTCGGCGAGGCCGAGCTGCCGCCACACGTCGTAGTACGCGATCCAGTGCGACTCCTGCTGGCCGAACCAGCAGACCGGACTCGGCTCGCCGAGCGACCGCTTCGCGGGTGCGGCGTACGCCCGGATCAGCTGCCGGAACAGCTCCTCGCGGACGTGCCGGCGCAGGATCTCCACGAACGGGACCCCGAAGTCGAGCGCCCGGTCGACCGAGTGCTCCGGCCAGGGCTCACCCTTCTTGCGTTTGGGCGGCTTGGGATCGAACGCCGGAGTGTCGATCCGGTCGTCCATCCGCCACCGCAGCCGGGCCACCACGGTCGCCAGGTCGCTGGCCAGCGGCGGATCGGCCTCCGGCGGGGGAGCGGAGACCCAGGCGTACAAGTCGTCCAGGGTCGGCAGGTCGCGTACGAGTGGCTGGGCTTCGCGGGGCGATCGAACCCAGACGAACTCCGGCTGTGGGCGGCCCATCGACGCGTACACCTTGGTGATCGCGACGCGGGCGACGGACCGATCGGCCGGACCGCAGGCGAGGCCGAGACGAAGCCATTCGTCGCGGATGTCGGCGGCCTGCTTCCAGAAGGCGGCACGAAGGTGCCGCGGCGCGGTCATACCGCGAGGGCGCGCACGCCCTTTCGCATGAGGCGAATCATGGGATTGATCATCGCATGCCCAGGCAACTGCATTTTTGGTCCGCGCGCCCTACCGTGCGCCGGCCGGATCTTGGGGTTAGCGTCACGAGGTCAAGTGAACCCCCGATGAAGGGAACGTGACGTGACTTCACGATCCTGGCGCTCACCGCGCCGCGTCCTCACCATGTCGCTGGCGGCGATCGCCCTGGTCGCGGTGGGCGGGCTGGCCTCTGCGGCGACCCCGCAGCCGGCCATCAAGACGATCACCCCGAAGTACGCCGAGCAGATCACCAACATCGACGTCCTGCGGCAGCAGATCCGCAACTACTACGGCGACCCGCTCGGCAGCGGCATCGCCGCGTCCGACGGCAACTACGCCGACGAGGCGCGCAAGGTCGCCTCGGCCGGGCAGCGGTGGCTGGACGCCATGTCGCACAAGCCGGGCGAGCAGAAGGCGATCGTCCTCGACGTCGACGACACCACCCTGCTGACCTGGAACTACGAGGTGTTCAGCAACTGGGCGTACAACCCCACGACCAACGGGCAGTTCGTCACCGAGCAGCGCTTCCCGGCCGTCTTCGGCATGGTCGACCTCGTCCGGCACGCTCAGGAGCAGGGGTACGCGATCTTCTTCCTGACCGGCCGTCCGCTGGCGCAGGAGGCGGCTACCCTGGGCAACCTGACCGCCGACGGAGTGGGCGTCGACGCGGGCTACCCGGCGCCGACGACACTGGTCAACGGCGAGGACGGGCTGTTCACCAAGCCGCCGGTGGCCCAGTACCCGGACTACCTGAAGGCGGCGTGCGCGGGCGACCCCAACGGTTCGTGCACGACCGTGCACTACAAGTCGGCGACCCGGGCACACATCGAGTCGCTCGGCTACGACATCGTCGCCAACTTCGGCGACCAGTTCAGCGACCTGGAGGGCGGGTACGCCGACCGCACCTTCAAGCTGCCGAACCCGAACTACTTCCTGCCCTGATCCCCTGATCCGGGCGTACGCGGGCGGGCCGGTGTTTCCGGCCCGCCCGTACGCGCGCTCTGTGACATCGATGGATGGAACCGCGTCGCGACTGTGACGGCGGCCGTGACGCCCGGCTGTCGAGGACGCCGCGACACGGATAACGGCTCCGTAACGCCCAACCGGTCCGCCGGTCGCCGACGGCGGCATCCGTTTGCCCAGGCCCACAGCCTGACGATCACGGTCGATACGCCGCTCCGGCGTACGTAAGACGCCGTTGACAGCGACGTTCATCGCTGCCCAGGATGTGGCCCATCGTCGCGGATGCATATTGCATCGGCGGCGCCGACAACCGAAGACCGTCGGCACGGGGGCCGCACGTCGTCGTCGAATCCCTGGACCGATGGGCCGTTTCGGGTGCTGGGCACCCGGTCCTGGGGAGGATTCGGCCTTGCGAAACCGGAGCCGACGCTGGCTGCTCGCCAGTGCGCTGAGTGTCGTCATGATCATGGGTTCGGGTGTGCCGGCGTTCGCCGCACCGTCGAGCACGCAGCAGGCCGCCGACGATCCAGGCGGTTTCTGGGATCCGATACGTCACCTGTTCGGGGCGAGCAGCGCGCCCCGGCCCAAAGAGCCGCCGAAGTCGGTAGACCTGCGGCTGGACGGGGTGCCGCACGACGACCCCGGGTCGAAGGGCAAGGCGTGGGCGCCGGCCAAGCGGGTCAAGGAGCTGACCTCGCGGCGTACGCGGAACGCCCGGTTCTATCTGCTGTCGGACGGCCGGATGCAGGCCGAGGTGTCGCAGACCCCGCTGAACTACCGCGACGGTGGTACGTGGAAGCCGATCGACCTGTCCGTCCGGGCGGGTTCGGGCGGGTGGGCGTACCAGAATGTCGCCAACGCCTTCACCTCCCGCTTCGGTGACCGGTCCGACAAGCTGGTGCGGTTCGAGTCCGGCGGCCGGCACATCGAGCTGGGTCTGACCGGGCCGGCCACGGACCTGACGCCGAAGGTCGACGGCTCCACGGTGACCTATCCGGGCGCGGCGGGTGGCGCGGACGTGGTTTACGAGGTGACGCCGACGACGTTGCAGGAGGACTTCGTCCTGGCGAAGGCGCCGGCCGAGCCGTTGGCGGTGACGCTGTCGATCAAGACAGGCGGTCTCCTGGCGCGGCAGGCGGCCGACGGGTCGATCGAGTTCACCGGGCCGGACGGCGGCCGGGTGTTGTTCGTGATGCCCGCGCCGTACATGTTCGACTCGAAGGACGACGCGAAGTCCGACGTCGGCAAGACGATGTCGCGCAACGTGGCCCAGATCTTGACCCAGAACGGTTCGACGGCCGAGATCACGATCGTGCCCGACGCGGCCTGGCTGGCCGACGCGGCCCGGCAGTACCCGGTGACGATCGACCCCACGATCAAGATCCAGCCGGTGCCGTCGGACGGGCAGGACGTCGAGATCTACTCCGGCACGACGGGTACGAACTACAACAGCACCTACCAGCTCAAGGTCGGCACCGAGTCGACGAGCACCTGGCGTTCGCTCGTGCGGTTCCCGCTGACCGGCATCCCGGCCGGGACCCCGATCGACGACGCGCAGCTGCAGTTGTACTACTCGCAGACGCACTGGGACTACTCGTACGACGTGGCACTCGAAGCGCGGCGCGTGACCAGCGCGTGGGACGAGTCGACGGCGACGTGGGGCAGCATCAACACGGCGATGGCCGCGCAGCCCGCCGGGAACGTGGTCGTGGTCGACGACGGTGACGCCGGGGCGTCCTTCTCCGGCACGTGGCCGTACTCGACGAACTCGCTGACGGCCAAGGCGATCGGCGCGGACTACCGCTACAACAACGACGCGACGGCCGGGAACACGCACACGTGGACGCCGACCATCACCGAAGCCGGGAACTATCAGGTCGAGGTGCACTTCACTTCGGAGGCGGACCGGTCGACCGTGACTCCGTACACGGTGTACTACAACGGCGGGTCGAAGGCGTACACGGTGGACCAGACCGGCGCGGCCGACGGGGTGTGGAAGACCCTCGGCGTGCATCCGTTCGCGGCGGGCACCACCGGCAAAGTCGTGCTCGGCGATGTGGCGAACAAGTCGGTGATCGCGGACGCGGTCCGTTTCACCAAGTGGGGGACCACCACCAAGAAGGCCGGTGTCTCCAGCGTCTGGAACAGCTTCCCCGTCCGCAACGTCGTGCAGGACTGGGTCAACGGCGTCCAGCCCAACTACGGCTTCATGATCAAGGCCGTCGACGAGCAGGACAAGGGTCGCGGCGGACCGGTCTACGAGGCGTCGGAGTACGCGTACGACAACAACCGACGTGATTACAACCTGCCGAAGCTGGTGGTGACCTTCGGCCGGCCCGGCGTCTCCGTGGACGCCCCGACGACGATCGCCTCGACGGGTGCCGCGCTGACCTGGCCGGCCTACGTCGATCCGACCGGTTCGGCGTCCACCGCGGACGACATCGTCGAATACCAGGTGCACCGCAGCGTCTACCAGACCTTCGTGCCGTCGGCGGCCACCCTGGTCGCGCCGGTCGCCAAGAACGCGCTGGCCTACCAGGACACCACCGCCGTGCCGACGCCCACGGATGAGACCGATCCGCTGAAGCGGCATTTCTACTACTACATGATCGCGGTCAAGACCGCCGACGGGCAGGTCATCGCCGGGCCGACCCAGGGCGCGCTCCTGCCCAAGGCGGGCCGCATCACCAAGGTGTTCCGGGAGACCACGGCCAACCAGGTGCCGGACACGACGCTGTCCGCGGCGCAGCCCACGGCCAACGTCAACGTCTACGGCGGAGACCCCTACGTGTCGCCCGGCAACAACTCCAGCGCCTACGGCGACACTCGCGGCCTGGTGAAGTTCGCCAATCTGACCGGCGTGCCGGCGAACGCGAACGTGGTCGACGCCCAGTTGGAGATGTGGAACACCGGCCTCTACCCGGGCAACGTGACCGACGGCAAGGTCGACGTGCACCGGCTCACCCGAGCCTTCGACGAGACCACCGCCACCTGGAACAGCGCCACTTCCGGCACCGCGTGGACCACACCCGGCGGCGACTACGACCCGACCGCCGAGTCCTACTTCGACGGGTTCACCAACGACCCCGAGTGGGAGTCGTGGACGGTCACCAACACCGTCAAGAACTGGCTGACCAGCCCAACCTCGAACTACGGGTTCCTGCTGAAGATGCGGGACGAGGTGGCGTCGACCCAGCGGGCGATGCTGCTGTCCAGCGAGGGCGCCGAGCCGATGCTGCGCCCCACCCTGCGGGTCACCTACCTGGAGCCGACGCCCGAGTCCACCTACTACGCCCCGGGCACCGCCGGGCTGATGGCGCCCGACAGCACCTATCCGGTGACCGTCTCGGTGTCCAACCCCACGGGTACGGCGTGGACCACCGCGAACTGGGAGCTGTCCTACCACTGGAGCCTGCCGGACGGCACCGACGTCACCACCAGCGGCAACCAGGTCGCGACCGCGTTGCCGCGGGACATCGCCGCCGGCGCGACCGCCGATGTCGCCGCCACGGTCAAGACACCCGTGTCCTCGGACCCGGCCAACAAACGCACCGACTATGTGCTGCGCTGGGAGCTGCACAACAAGACCACCGGGCAATGGCTGTCGGCCGGCAGCGGCATCGCCTCGCTGGACCAGAAGGTCGCCGTCGAGGAAGCGACCTCCGACGAGCTGGGCCTGGAGAGCTTCTACAGCTACGACGGCGTCGACACCGGCGCGGGCTCGGCGCTGATGAACAACCTCCACGCGGGCAACACCGTCTGGACCTACGACGCTCTGAGCAACCCTTCCCGCGGCATCGCGACCGTTCTGCGGCTGGCGTACAACTCGCAGGACACCACCGACACGGTCACCGGGTACGGCTGGTCGCTGCAAGCGTCGTCGCCGCTGCGCCTCGGCTCGGCCCTGGACTTCCATCCCAACCCGAACCCGACGACGGTCAAACTCACCGACGGCGACGGCACCACACACACCTTCAGCTGGAACGCGACCGCCAACGAGTGGACCTCGCCCAAGGGCGTGCACCTGTTCCTGCAGCAACTCGTGTCCTGCAAGGCACAGACCGAGGCGGACCGCGCCTGGACGATGACCCGGCCCGACCGCACGGTCTTCTACTACGACTGCGACGGATACCTGTCGTCGATCGAGGACAAGAACGGCAACCTCATGACGTTCACCTACGAGGTCCGCCGCTCGCAGAACAAGCCGACCAAGTTCCTGAAGTACATCACCGACGCCGCCGGACGCCAGACGCTCACCCTGACCTACTGGGCCAAGGGCGACACGTACGACTACGTGAACGACACCACCTGGGCCAAGGTCACCGGGCAGGGCAATCTGACCAACCCGAAGATCATCGACCACGTCCGGTCCATCGTGGACATCTCCGGCCGTACGCTCACCTTCACTTACACCGACAAGGGCCTGCTCGGCGAGCTGGTCGACGGCGCCGGATGGACCCAGCCGAAGGTGTTCGGCTTCCAGTACGACATGACGCAGGGCAACAAGAACGTCAAGCTCGTGAAGGTCGTCGACCCGCGTGGCCACGGCACCGCGCTGAGGTACTACGACCTGCCCGACGACGACCCGAAGTTCCACTGGGCCACCAAGGACTACACCGACCGGCTCGGCAACCCGATCGCCTTCGCCTACAGCGACCCTGACGGGCCGACCGGCGACACCATCACCACCGTGGTGGTCGACGCCGAGAACCACCCGGCCACCTTCCGCACCGACGGGTACGGCCGGACGTTCCAGACCACCAACGCCAAGAACCAGACGACCAAACTCGGCTGGGACGGCGACCACAACGTGATCCGCCTCGAAGAGGCCGACGGCGCGGTGTCGACCTCGGCGTACGACCCCAAGACCGGCTATCCGACCGAGTCCAAGACGGCGGAACAGGTCAAGAACGGCTGGCCCGGCACCACGTACGCGTACCAGACGGGGTTGACCGGACACTGGGCCGACCTGATCGCCAAGCAGTCCTCCGAGGGCAGGCGCTGGACGTTCGGCTACGACCTGGAGGGCAATCTCACCAGCGCCACCGATCCCGCCGGCACGAGCACCCCGGCCGACGGCGACTACACCACCACCTACGCCTACGACACCTACGGTCAGCTGACGAAGATCACCGACGCCAACGGTCACAGCACCCCGTTCGGCTCCTACGACCCCACGGGCCTGCCGAGGACGAGCACCGACGCGCTGACGCGGACCAGCACCAAGGCCTACGACGAGCGCGGCAACGTCGTGTCGGTGACCGACGCCAAGGGCAAGACCAGCACGTTCGGCTTCGACCTCATGAACCGGCCGCTGACGGCGCGGGTGCCGAAGAACGCGGCGACCGGCGACTTCCTGGTCAAACCGGCGCCGGTGTACGACGCCAACGACAACATCCTCGAATCCACCGCCGCCAACGGCGCCAAGACGACCGCCACCTACGACTATGGCGACCGGACGACGGCCACCTTCGCGCCGAAGGACACCACCGGCGGGCCGGAGCGCAAGACCAGCTACGGCTACGACAAGGTCGGCAACGTCCTCACGGTGACCGAGCCGAACGGCAACCTCACCGCCGACGCCAACGACTTCGTGACGCGATACGCGTACGACGAGATCTACCAGAACACGTCGATCACCGACGCCCGCAACGGTGTCATCAGCTACACCTTCGACAGCGTCGGCAACATCACCAAGGTGGTCGACCAGCTGAAGAACGCCACCGCGGACCCGGACGACTTCACCACGAAGGTCACCTACGACAGCGACCGTCAGGTCCGCACCTCGACCGACGCGGCCGGATTCACCTCGAGCGTCGGCTACGACCGCGACGGGCTCATGGTCACGACCACCGACGAGGAGAACAACCAGACCTTCCTGACCTACGACGCGCGTGGACTGCTGGCCGAAGCCAAGGAGCCGTACGACACGGTCGGGGGCGTCGTCGCGTACCACCTCACACGCTACGAGTACGACCAGGTCGGCAACCGCACCAAGGTGATCAGCCCGCGCGGCGTCGCCACCACCGACGACCCGGACGACTTCGCCCAGGTCGCGGTGTACGACGAACTCAACCGGATCAAAGAGCAGGTCCTTCCGTACGACAAGGACGACGCGTACTACACCGTCGGGGAGAAGGTTCAGTACACCTACGACGAGGTGGGCAACCTGACCAAGGTCTCCCAGCCGACCTCGGGCAAGGTCCCGGGAGCGGCCGGTCCTCGGGTCGACACCGGATACACCTACCTCGACAACGGCTGGATCGCGTCGACGACCGATCCGTTCGGCATCTCGACGACGTTCGACTACAACCCCCTGGGTCAGCAGACCCGCCGGACCGTCACCGGCGCCGACGGCGGCCTCACCCACACGATGACGATGTCGTACTACCCCGACGGGAAACTGCAGAACCGGGCCGACGAAGGCGTACCGGTCGGCAGCGACGTGTCGCTGTGGGACAACACCGACGAGCACTACGTCACCACCGTCGGCGACTGGACGACGAGCACGCAGGGCACCGGTTTCGTCGGCACCGACTACGCCACCCACGCGCCCGGCACAGGCGCGAACAAGTTCACCTGGGTGCCGCCGAACCGCCATGCGAACGACGACTACGAGGTGTTCGTGCGCTATCCGGCGGTCGCCGGCGCGGCCACCGACGCCAAGTACACGCTGTTCGGCCAGACCAAGGTGGTCGACCAGACCCAGCATGCCGGCGAGTGGGTCAGCCTCGGCACCTATCCGATGGTGATCCTGACCAACACCGACATGGTCACGCTGTCGGACAACGCCAACGGCATCGTCGTGGCCGACGCCATCAAGTTCGTCCGCGACACCACCGGGGTGATCGACAACGAGCGTCAGTCGTACACCTACACGTACGACGCCAACGGCAACCTCACCACGCTGAGCGACGGGAGCACCGGCTCCCAGATCGATCGCTACACGATGACCTACACCGGGCTCAACCAGCTCGCCGGGATGAGCGAGCTCGACTCCGGCGCGGTGCAGCACACCTCCACCTACGACTACGACGCCAACGGCAACGTGACCAAGCGGACCTTCGACTCGCTGATCGACGAGTTCGTGTACGACGCCCGGGATCTCGTCACGACGGCGAAGAACCTGGCCCAGGCCGGCGATCCGAACCCGCGGATCAGCGCGTACACCTACACGCCACGCGGCCAGCTAGCCCATCAGACCAAGCCGCTCGGCGGCAACGTCGACTTCACCTACTACGCCGACGGTCGCCTGCGCCACCTCGCCGAAAACACCGGTACGCCTGGGCGCCTGATCGCCGAACACACCCTCAAGTACGACCTCAACGGCAATCCGGCCGAAGACGTCGCCCGGCTGATGAACGCCGACAACACCTCGGCGTACCTGGACCGGACGCTGACCTACCAGTACGACCCGCGGGACCGGATCACCCAGGTCGCCAAGGGCACCGACCGGGCCGAGAAGTACGTCTACGACGCGAACAGCAACATCCTCACCGAGGAGTTCACCGAGCCCGGCGGAAAGAAGAGCACCACCGCCAACTTCTACGACCGCAACCGGTTGACCAAGACCATCGGCGGGTCCCCGAACGACGACGGCACCACCACCACGACCTCGTCCTTCTACTATTACGACCCGTTCGGCCGGACCGAGCAGATCCGCTCAACCTCGATCGTCACCGGTGGCGATCCGGTCGACCCGTCCAACAGCTTCAGCGGATACGTCTACGACGGGTTCGACCGCAAGATCCGGAACGAGGTCTCCTACTTCCGGTACCAGTCCATCACCGACTACGCATACGACACCCTGAACCGCACGATCTCCACGAGCCGGAAGATCTACGGCGCGAGCGACACCGGCGCGCAGCTGGAAGGACAGGCCGACACCGCCATCCGGTACATGGGCGCCAGCGACCTGGTGCTGTCGGAGCAACGGACCGCCGGCGTCGGCACGAGCACCACGAGCACCACCGCCTATCGGTACGGCGCGGGCAGTGAGCGGATATCGCAGACCGTCACCGCGAACGACGGCGGACCGACGGGCGAGTTCAACTACGTCCACAACGCGCGCGGCGACGTCGAGGCGATCACCGACGCGAGCGGCAACACCCGGGCCACCTACGGCTACACCGCATACGGCCAGGACGACGCCCCGATGTTCACCGGCGTCGACAAGCCGGACTCCGCCGACCTGCTTCGTGTCAAGCGCCCGGTGAACATCTACCGGTTCAACGCGCAACGGTGGGATCAGGCCAGCGGCACCTACGACATGGGGTTCCGCGACTACTCGCCGACCGCGTCGCGGTTCCTCACGCCCGACTTCTACACCGGCGCGCTGGCCGACTTCCAGCTCGGCATGGGAGCGGGCACCGCCAACCGGTACCTGTTCGCCTCGGGCAACCCCATCGGGAACTTCGAGGTCGACGGGCACTTCTCCATCCCGAACTGGCTCAAGCAGATCGGCGGGTTCTTCAAGGGCATCGGTGAACAGGCCTGGGCGACCGTCACGGGACTGTGGGACTTCGGCGCCGCGGTGGTCGGCTGCTTCCCCTGCGGCGAGCAGATCAGTGAGCTGTGGAACTACGCCGGCGACAACCCGGGCGAATTCTGGGGCGGCGTCTGGCACAGCATCTGGGACCCGATCGCCGACGACTGGAACCGGGGCAACTACGGCGAAGCCATCGGACGCGCGGTGTTCTCGGTCGCCGAGCTGGTCTTCGGCGGCAAGGGCATCGCGAAGATCAAGAACGTCATCCGGGCGCGTCAGGCCGCGAAGGCCGCCGAAGCGGCGGTGCTCGCGAAGCGAGCCGCACGGATCGCGCAACTGCGGATCAACCGGATCGTCGGCGCCGAGGCCGAGAAGGCACTGGGCATCCCGGCCAGAGGCAAGAAGGCAGTCAGATCCTTCTCGGGCGAAGCGGCCCGCCGCTTCCCGGACTACAACGCCAAACGGCGAACGGTGGTCGAGGTCAAGGCCGAGGACACCGTCGACTTCACTGGTCAGACGCTCGACTTGATACTGTACGGCGAATCGGTGGGCAAGGTCCCGGTGTACATCGTGCGCCAGGACGCGATCATCACGACCTCGATGCGCGCGGCTCAGGAGCTGCGGCTCATAAGGATCTACAAATGGCTACCGCCCTTGCACATGTGACGCGGCAGATGACCGAAGACCTTGCGGCCGCCGGGGTGCGGGTGA
>JABFYB010000598.1 GCA_013361475.1 Hamadaea sp. | reverse complement strand
TGGCGGGCGTCGTCCACGCTGTAGAGCGGGTAGGCGTACTCGTCGGCGCCGGGCGTGTGGAAGAAGTTCGGCCGCGCTCCGGCGGCCAGCACGATGTAGTCGGCCGAGACGGTCTCGCCGCCGTCGGCGCTGACCGTCATCGCGTCCGGGTCGATCGCGGTGACGTCCGCTTTGCGTACGCGCACGGCGCCTTTGCCGTGGAAGATGCGGGCGAGATCGAACCGGATGTCGTCGAAGGTCAATTCGGCCGTGGCCACCTGATACAGCAGCGGCTGGAACTGGTGGTATCCGGCGCGATCGAAGAGTTCGACCTGAATGCCGGGCTGGCCGGCTAACCGTTTGGCGCAGGCGACCCCGGCGAAACCGCCGCCGACGATCGCCACGCTCGTAGCTTTCGCGTCCATGAGATCCCCGTGATCTGTCCGGCCCTAGGGCCCATCCGGCAATCATGCCGGGGTTAACCAGGGCCGGGGTGGGAATTGCGAAAGGTTGTCTACTTTGACCGGGGTGGGGCGTTGAGACAGTTCGCCGGGGTGTCGTCACCGGCGACGATGAAGTCGTGGCAGTCGACGACGTGGTCGTTGAACTGCCCGGTGAGCAGGCCCGCTATCGCCACGACGAGCACGATCGCGGCACTGGCCAGCCGCAGGCGCAGCGTCGACAGGGCGAAGTACTCCGGCGCGAGAATGCGAGCCACCACCCAGAGGGTGACCGGCAGGGTTAGCAGAACCATCCCGATCAGACCGAGATCGATGAGATCGTAGACAAACCGCCAACGACCGCCGATCGGGGCGATCAGGCGCCAGACGAGCCAGATCACCGGAATCGCGAAGATCGTGAGCATCCACCACCGAACCGTCAGGTGCCTGCGCAGAACCAGGGCGCCGAGCAGCAGGACCGCGCAGACGACGAAGATCTGCAGCAACCGGTAATAGAAGACCGTGTGGTACGCCCCGAGGGAGAACGCCAGATCCCAGACGATGAGTGAGATCCCGATCGTCGTGGCGAAGAAGCCGCGCAGCTCGCCGGGCCGCCCGCTGGGGTGACGGAACCCGGTCAGCAGATCGTCGTCCACCTTGGCGTGGAACTTGACGATGGGCGGGATCCGGCTCGGCTTGCGCCCCTCGCCGGAAGTCTGCGACATCCGTACGGTCCTTTTCGGGGTCTTCGCGGAATCCAAACCTTAGGTCCGTATAGTCCACCATACTGAGCCGATGTCGAACGTAGATCTAGCGCGAATCCAGTTCGCGATGACATCGATCTACCATTTCCTCTTCGTCCCGGTGACGATCGGGCTCGGCTTCCTGACCGCCGTGCTGCAAACGGTCTGGCATCGGCACGGAAACCCGGCGTACCTGCGGCTGACCAAGTTCTTCGGCACGCTGCTGATCATCAATGTCGCGGTCGGCGTGGTCACCGGTCTCGTCCAGGAGTTCCAGTTCGGCATGAACTGGTCGGCGTACTCGCGGCTGGTCGGCGACATCTTCGGCGCGCCGCTGGCCATGGAGGGGCTGGCCGCCTTCTTCCTCGAGGCGACCTTCCTCGGCGTCTGGATCTTCGGCTGGGACCGGCTGCCCCGCCGGCTGCATCTGGCCACGATCTGGCTGGTCGCCATCGGCGCCGCCCTGTCGGCCGCGTTCATCATGGCCGCGAACTCGTGGATGCAACATCCCGTCGGCTACGAGAACAACCCCGCGACCGGCCGGCCACAGCTCAACGACATCTGGGCGGTGATGACCAACCCGGTGTTCCTGTGGAGCTACGCCCACGTCCTGCTGGCCGCGCTCGCGACGGCGGCGGTCGTCATGCTCGCGGTGTCGGCCTGGCATCTGCGCAAGAAGTCCCACGTGGAGGTGTTCGCCCGCTCGGCCAAGCTGTCGCTGGCCGTCCTCGTCCCCACGATGTTCCTGGCCATGTTCGTCGGCAGCGAACTCGGCGTCGTCGAGGCGAAGTACCAGCCGATGAAGATCGCCGCCGCCGAGGCGCAATGGGAGACCTGTCAGCCCTGCTCGTTCTCGGCGTTCCAGATCGGCGGCGGCAACAACGACCAGGACCCGACCAAGATCATCGCCATTCCGCACCTGCTCTCGCTGCTGGCCACCAACCACTGGAACGGCCAGGTCATCGGCCTCAACGAACTCAACGCGCAGTACCAGCAGCAGTACGGGCCGGGCAATTACGTGCCGAACGTGTTCATCCAGTATTGGTCGATGCGGGTGATGGCGTACGCGGCGTCGTTGATCCTTGTGTTCGGTCTCTGGGGACTGTGGCTGATACACCGCAACAAGCTGGAAAGATCCCGTCTCTTCCTGTGGCTGGCGGTGTGGTCGGTGCTGCTGCCGTTCGCCATGAACACCGCCGGCTGGATGCTGACCGAGAACGGCCGGCAGCCCTGGCTGGTGCAAGGCATCATGCGTACCGCCGACGGGGTGTCCCCATCTGTGGGTACCACCTCGATCGTCATCAGCCTGATCGTGTTCTTCCTGCTCTACCTGGTGCTGGCGATCGTCGACGTGGCCCTGATGATGCGATACGCCCGCCGCGAACTGCCACCGGCGCCGGCCGAGCCGGTCGACGAACCGCCTGTTCCCGCCGGGATCCAGTGAGGCCGCCATGACACTGGTCAACGTCTGGTTCATTCTCATCGCCGCGCTGTGGACGGGCTTCTTCATCCTGGAAGGCTTCGACTTCGGCGTCGGCATCCTGCACCGCTACCTGTCGCGGGACGAACCCGACCGGCTCACGATCATCAACACCATCGGCCCGCTGTGGGACGGCAACGAGGTGTGGCTGGTGGTCGCCGGAGCCGCCATGTTCGCCGCCTTCCCCGGCTGGTACGCCACCATGTTCTCGGCGTTCTACCTGGCCCTGGCGTTGATCCTCATCGCCTTGATCCTGCGCGGTGTGGCCTTCGAGTTCCGCGGGCGCGACCAGAGTCCACGCTGGCGTACCACGTGGAGCATCCTCATGACCGCCGGCAGCATCGTCGCGCCGCTTCTGCTCGGAGTGGCGCTCGGCGACCTGCTGCACGGCCTGCCGATCGGATCCGACCAGGAGTACGCGGGTGGCTTCGCCGATCTGCTGCAGCCCTACGGCCTCTACGTCGGTGTGACGCTGGTGGCGCTGTGCGTCCTGCACGGCGCGACCTTCATCGCCCTCAAGACCACCGGCGACGTACGCGACCGCGCCAAGCATCTGGCGGGTCGCGTGGCACCGTTCGTGGCGGCCATCGTCGCGATCTTCGCCATCTGGACCCACATCGTCGCCGACAAGGGCGTCCTGCCCAACCCGATCGAGATCGCGGCCATCATGGCGGTCGTCGCCGCGGCCTGGTTCGCCGGACGAGGACGCGACGGCTGGGCGTTCACCATGACCACGTTCGTCATGGCCGCCGTCATCGTCTCCATCTTCACCGAACTGTTCCCCCGCGTGATGGTCTCGACCGAGGGTGCCGCCACCGACCTGACCATCTCCAACACCGCGTCCGGCAGTTACACGCTCAAGCTGATGACCGTCATCTTCCTGCTCATCTTCCCGGTCGTGGCGGCCTACCAGTCGTGGACCTACTACACGTTCCGGCGGCGCCTGAGCCGTGCCGAGTTCGAAGACGTCACGGAGGAATAGGGCCGTCAGCGACGGGCCGAGGCCTGGACTCGGCAGCGGTTCAGCCCGGCCCGCACCTCCCGGCGCAGCCCGGCCGGCAGTCCCGGCACGCCCAACGCGGCGGTCAGATCGGCGGCCGCCTCATCCCAGCGCTCCAACCGCATCAGCGCAGTCGCGCGATTGAAGCGAGGCTCGGCGGCAGGGGACAGCGCCACCGCCCGGTCGAGGTCGGCCACCGCGGCCGCGGCGTCGCCGCGCTCGAAGCGGACGGCCGCCCGGTTCGTCCACGCCTCCGCGAGCCCCGGGTCCGCGTCGAGCGCCCGCGTCAGCAGATCGTCGGCCTCCTCCAGCGCGCCACGCTCCGAGCGGATCAACCCCAGCGTGCACAGCAACACCGGTTCGTCACGCCGTCCGGCCGGAGCCGAGCGTACGCATGCCTCCGCGGCCGCCAGATCGCCCCGGGCCAGGTCCAGGTTCGCCAACGCCACCCGCGCGTCCAGATGATCCGGATCGATCGCTAGTACGCGGCGCAGATCTTCGCGGGCCGCCCCGCTGCGACCGGACTCCTCATACAGCGTCGCCCGGTTGTAGTAGGCCTCCGGCAGATGCGGCCCCAGGCGGATCGCCGCCACATAATCGTCGAAGGCGGCACTCGTACGCCCGGCGGCACGGTGCAACGCCGCCCGATCGGCGTAGTACTCGCAGTTGTCCGGGTCGAACGCGACGACCTCGTCCAGGTCGGCCAGCGCCCGAACGGCGTCGCCCAGCGCCAGATGCACCTGCGCGCGGTTGTGCAGCAGCCGGGCCCGATCCTGCCGTCGCTCGCCGGGGCCCAGCACGGCGGCCAACTCGGCCAGCCCGGAGTTCACCAGCTCCAGCGCCTGCTCCGCCCGGCCCGCGCGGCTGTCGAACAATGCGATGCCCTGCTCGTAGAAGACCTTCGACACGACCCGTTGCCGCTCGTCGCTGATCTCGTCGGCCAGCACCAGCGCCTTCTCGAGCCAGCGCCTCGCCAGGGCCGGATCCTGATCGGCCGCCGACAAGTGCCGGGCGTACAACATGGCCGTCGAATAGGCGGCCGACATCGTGATCTTCGGATCGTCGGTGACGGCCTGCGCCTCGGCGTACAACTGCAGTGCCTCGCCGGCCCGGCCCAACGCGGCCAGCGCGGTGGCCAGACCTGTCGTGAACGACCACCAGTGGGCAAGCTCTGTCTCGGGCGTGACCGCGGCCCGGCCGCGCTGCGCGGTGCGGGCGGCGTGGTGGTAGAAGCCGCGCGCCAAGCTGTCGCCGAGCATGGACCGCAGAGCCGCGGGCCCGGTTTCGACCGCCGGCTCCGGCGCCCCACCGGAGTGCAAGTGCAAGACCATCGGTGTGGACGCCAGCCGTCGCGTCAGCGTGGCCAGCAGTTCCACGGTCGTCTCGTCGGCCGCATCGGCGTGTACGAAGTGGACGGTCAACGGACGGCGCACCGCGCACGCGGCCACGAACTCCGCCGCGCCGTAGGCCAGCGCTGCCGTACGCCGAGCGGGATGGAACCGGATCGGCTGCTCGTCACCGGCCGGCACCGCACTCGGATCCAGCGCGGGAACGATCGCCCGCAACTCCACGGTGTGGCGAGCGGCCTGCCGGGGATGCTCGGCGGCCAGCTCGGCGAGGAACGCGGCGACCCCGGCGTAAGGGCCGAGGTCACGGTGACAGTCATAGGGCGGGCGCTCGGAAGCGCCCGCCCGGCTGCGTCCTACCAGCACCATTCGAACCAGAGCCGGCGGGCTCCGGACAGCAGGCGCACAGCGCTCTTGTGGCGGATCGTCATCTTCTTCATGGACACCTCCGGGAGAGATCACAACGAAGTGATCAACATCATAGGGCCGGTCATCGATGAAAGGGAAGAGATCCATCAGATCTTGTCGATGAGTGGTGGGTTCCGCCACCGTGCGCGCGCGTCACGTCGGACTGCGAGAAGATGTGGCGGTGACCGTCGACCTCAAGCTGCGCGCCCTGGAGGAACGAGACCTGCGGACGATCCCGGCCGCGTTCGCGGAGCTGGGCTGGCCGGGCAAGGACGAGAACAAGTTCTGCCGCTACCTGTCGGAGCAGGCGGCGGGGGACCGGGCCGTCGTCGTCGCCGAGCTGAACGGGTGGTTCGCCGGGTACGTCACCGTGGTCTGGAACAGTGACTACCGGCCATTCCTGGATGCGGGCATTCCGGAGATCAAGGACTTCAACGTGCTGCCCGCGTACCGCCGGCGGGGGATCGGCAGCGCGTTGATGGATGCGGCCGAGCGCCTGGTGGCGAGGCGGACCACGATCGTCGGCCTGGGCGTAGGCCTCTACTCCGACTACGGAACGGCCCAACGGATGTACGCCAAACGCGGATACGTGCCGGACGGGCGGGGCATCATGTACGCCGGCGAACCGGTACCGCCGGGGCAGGCCGTGCGTATCGACGACGACGCGTGCTTGATGTACACGCGCGAGCTGGCCTGACCGGCTCGAACCCGCCGTCCACCGGGGCGTCAGGTGCTGGAGATGGACTCGGTCCCCGACGGGTCGCGTTCGATTTCTTCGCCTTGCACGAACTTCACATCCGGCTCCGACGCCGGGTTGATCCACGCCCGCATCGTCAACACCGGCGTGAACGCGTTCGGCTCGGCGGCGAAGGTCTGATGGGCGGCGGCGAAGTCCGGGTTGGCGATGCCGATGGACAGGCCCGGCCAAGTCTGCACGGTGGTCGCGTTGTCCTCGAGGTAGTGGCCCCAGGACTTGCCGCACTTGCAGGAGCGCTTCTCCGGAAAGAGCCGGACGATGTCCTGACAGTGAGCGCAGTACATGAGTTTCATGCCGGTCAGGATGTGGCGCGGGGGCCACGGGTCGCAAGGAGTTATCACATAATCGGGACGCGCAACGAACTACGCGCAGCGGCCGGGTAGGGTCGTCGGCGTGGATCTGGACGACATCGCCGCCAAGCTCGGCGTACCGGTTGAGGACGTCGAACGCGTGCACCGGCTGGCCGGCGACGGGCCGTCGGCTCCGCTGCCCGCCAAGGCCGACGCCCCCGAGATCCTCGACCGGCTCGCGGTGCGGCCGGACGACGCCGCCGAGATCATGGCCGGCTGGCCGGACCCCGACTCCCCATTGTGGACCCCAGAGCTGCGGTGGCTGCTCGACCGGTCGATCGCCCTGGTCCGCGCCGACCTCGGCGGCTACGGCTGGCTGGTGCCCGGCCCCGAACTGCCCCGCGATCGCGGCCCGGCGTGGGCGCACCTCTACGTGTACGCGTACCTGGCCATGATCGACGTCGTCACGGCGTACCACCGGGAACACGGCATCGATGCGGCCGTGACCTGGGCGACCCTCGCGGACCTGGGCCGAAACCTCGCCGTCGACCGGCGGATGAACCGCGAGGGCTGGCCGGTGATGCAGAGCTGGCTGACGCTGCACACGCGGGGCGGCCTCTACGAGCTAGGCCGGTTGCAGCACCAGCGTTCCGACAGCACCCTCGACCTGCACATCCCCGAGTCCGGGCCATTGAGCCCGGCGGCGATCGACGCCTCGCTCGACGAGGCCCGCGCGTTCTTCCCGCGCCATTTCCCTGACGAGCACTACACCGAGTTCGCCTGCGGCTCGTGGCTGCTCGACCCGCAACTGCAGAAGTTCCTGCCCGAAGACTCCAACATCGTCCGATTCCAGCAGCGGTTCGAGCTGGAGCCCTACGTGGAGCCGGAAGGGCTGGACGCCGACGTCGAGGTGCGGAGGTTCGTCTTCCGCGACCTGACCACGCCGCTCGGCGAACTGCCGATCCGCTCCGTACTGCAGCGCGCGGTCGTCGAACACCTGACGGCGGGCGGCCACTGGTACTGGCGCCGCGGCCGCTTCCCGATCTGACCCTTCGGCGGCGCACGGCCACGTCCGCGACGGCGTACATTCCGGAGATGGTGCGCGTGCTGGCGTTCGACCTTGGCGGGGTGCTGTTCAGCGACGGCACGGCCGAGTTCATCCAGCACCTGGCGTCGGCACACGGCGTCGACGCCGACGACGCGGAGGAGTTGCTCCAGGGTGCTCTCGGAAGCAGCTATCGGGAGGGAAAGCTGACCCGGGCCGAGTTCTGGCGCGCCTTCCGGGCCGCGCTGAAGCTGACGGCGTCCGAGGACGACCTGGCCGAGCGGTGGATCGACGGATACCGCATCAACGAGGGAACCCGTGACCTGATCCAAGGCCTCGCCACGCGGCACGAGGTCTACTACCTGTCGGACAACGTGGCCGACCGCGTCGAGGCGGTCGAACGCCGCTATCCGTTCCTGCACTTGTTCAACGGCGGGGTGTTCTCCCACGAAGTCGGCGTACGCAAGCCGGACCGCCGAATCTACGAGCACCTGCTCCAG
>JABFYB010000804.1 GCA_013361475.1 Hamadaea sp. | reverse complement strand
GCGCGGTCGGTGGCCGGGGACTGGGCGTACAGGACCACGAGGTAGTCGTCGCCGTTGCGGTTGAACACGTGCGCGAGGTCCAGCACCCACAAGCCCCGCGCGTCCTGGGGCGTCTCCACATGCCAGGTCCGCGCGTCGTCGCGTACGGGGGTGCCGGCCTGCGCGAGCCAGCTCAGCGCCCACGCGCGCATCCGGGCCGTGGTGCAGTCACGCTCGCAGCGCAGCAGACTCAGGACCACGGCCTGCTTGCTCTCCGCGGACTTCTCGTCCACGCAGACTTTGCGGTACGCCGTAGGGGCGGTCGGTAGCGTGTCGCCGTTGACGCAGTTCCACCCGTCGGGCAGGCGGAACGCGAAGGGCCACCCCGGGAAGGCGGCCGTGTAGGTGGTGTCCCGCGCGACGTAGACCGGTCCCAGCACCGCCTTGCCGGAGACCTGCCGAAGCGCGGGCGGTTTCGTCGAGGTGAGCCAGGTCGGCGCGGGCACCGGCCGCGGGCTCGGCGTACGCGATCCCGACGGCGACGACGACGGGGCGAGCGCGGCGGCCGACGGGCGCGCCCGTGCCGCTGCGTCGATCGCGTTGGCTCGCTTGGCCAGGAGGACGCCCGAGGCGTACCCGACCGCAATGAGCAGGGGCAACGCGCCCAGCAGCACCCACAGCAGCGTCTGCGGGCGAGGGCCGGGCGCCGGTGGCCGCAGTACGGTGTTCGTCTGGGTCACGTCGGGCACGCTACCGCACCAGGAAAGATCGGAGAACGTCAGATTCTGACGGGGTGCCCCGCCGCCGCGAGCGCACCCTTCACCTCGGCGATGGTGACCTCGCCGAAGTGGAAGACGCTCGCCGCGAGCACGGCGTCGGCTCCCGCGTCGATCGCGGGCGGGAAGTCCTCGGCCCGTCCGGCGCCACCGCTGGCGATCACCGGGATGTCGACGGCCGCCCGGACGGCGGAGATCAGTTCCAGGTCGAACCCGCCCTTGGTGCCGTCGGCGTCCATCGAGTTGAGCAGGATCTCCCCCGCGCCCAACTCCTCGGCCCGGCGCGCCCACTCGACGGCGTCGACCCCGGCCGGTTTGCGCCCGCCGTGGGTGGTGACCTCGAACCCGCTCGGCGCGTGCGGCAGGCGGTCGAGCGTACGCCGGACGTCGAGGGACAGCACCAGCACCTGATTGCCGAAGCGCTCGGCGATCTCGCTGATCAGGTCGGGGCGGGCCAGGGCGGCGGTGTTCACGCCGACCTTGTCCGCGCCCGCGCGCAGGAGCACATCCACGTCGGCGACGCTGCGGACGCCGCCGCCGACGGTCAACGGGATGAACACCGTCTCCGCCGTCCGCCGGACGACCTCCAGCATGGTGCCGCGCCCTTCGGAGCTGGCGCTGACGTCGAGGAAGGTCACCTCGTCGGCCCCGGCCGCGTCGTACGCGGCGGCCAGCTCGACCGGGTCCCCGGCGTCGCGGAGGTCGGCGAAGTTGACGCCCTTCACCACCCGGCCGGCGTCCACGTCGAGGCAGGGGATGACCCGTACGGCAACCGTCATGTCCTCGAAAGTACAGGCTCCGGCGTCGCGGCCCGGTCCGAGTCCGGCCGCTGAGACGAACGCGTCACCCGCCGCAGCGCGCCGAGCAGGATGCCGCCCACGACGAGCAGACCGCCGAGGATGTCGGTCGCTTCGAGGCGCTCGCCGAGGAAGAGTACGGCGCTGGACATCCCGAAGAAGGGGACGAGCATCGAGAACGGCGCGACCGTGCCCGCGCCGTAGCGGCGGATGAGGACGCCCCACAGCCCGAAGCCGACGATGGTCGACAAAGCGCTCGTGTACGCGATCGCCCCGAGCGCGGTGGCGTCGATCCCGCGGATCGCCGTGAGGTCGGCGGAGAAGCCGTCGACGGCGACCGAGATCCCGAGCAGCGGCAGCCCGCCGACGGCGCCCACCCACATCATGAAGCGGGCCATGTCCGGCGGGGCCGCCTTGCGCATGACGATGTTGTTCAACCCCCAGAACGCGGCCGACCCGAGCACCAACGCGAAGGCGAGCGGCGGACGTTCACCGCCCACTCCGACGGCGACGACGGCCATGCCCCCGGTCGCCAGCAGAAGCCCGCCGACCTGCCGGGGACCCGGCCGCTCCCGGAGCAGCGGCACGGCCAGCAGGACGGTGAAGATCGCCTGGCTCTGCAGGACCAGCGAGGTCAGCCCGGCCGGCATGCCCTCGGCGATGCCCCAGAAGAACAGGGAGAAGTGGAGTACGCCCAACGTCAGCGCCGAGGCCGCAACCCAGCGCCACGGCACGCCGGGACCCCGGCGCAGCACGAGGAGCGGCAGGCCGACCGCGAGCAACCGCAGCGCGCAGAACAGCAGCGCGGGCATCCGGTCGAGGCCGAGTTTGATCGAGATGAAGTTCAGGCCCCAGACGGCGGCGATGCCGACGGCCAGCAGAATGTCGCGCGGTCGCATGGTCCCATCCCAGCTCACCGCACGATGTAGCACCAGCGAATTGTTCTTCATGCTGAGTTAAGCTTCGCTACATGGATCTGGGACGGCTCCGCGCCCTCGACGCCGTGGCGACCTGTGGCAGCGTGCTCGCCGCCGCCGACGCGCTGCACATCACCCCGTCGGCGGTCAGCCAGCAGCTCGCCAAGCTCGACCGGGAGACCGGCACCCGGCTGCTCGAACGAGACGGGCGCGGGCTGCGGCTGACCGACGCCGGGCACATCCTCGCGGCACACGCCGCCCGGGTGCTCGCCGCCGTCGACGAGGCCGAATCCGCGCTGGCGGCGTACCACCAGGAGGTCACGGGCACGATCAGCATCGCGGCCTTCGCGACCGCGTGCCGCGGGCTGCTCCCCCGCGCACTGGCCGAGCTGGCGGCGAAGCATCCGCAGCTGTCCACCCGGATCGCCGAGACCAATCCGTACGAGGCGATGGACGCGCTGACGCGGGGCCGGGCCGAGGTGGTGGTGGCCGACGACTGGCCGGAGATCGGTCTCGTGCTGCCCGAGGGTGTGGCCCATGTGACTCTTGGCCACGACCGCGCCGACCTCATCGTCCCTAGTGGACACCGGTTGGCCGGTGCGCCCGCCGGACCCCTGGCCCGCGCGGCCGGCGAACGATGGATCGCGTCGCCGCCCGGGACGATCTGCCACGACTGGCTGCTGCGGGTGCTGCCCGGCGTACGCCCGGACTTCCTGGTCGGCGAGTTCGAGACGCAGCAGACCCTGGTAGCGGCCGGACTCGGCGTCGCGCTGATCCCCCGGCTGGCACGTACGCACACAGTCCCGGGCACGGCCGTGGTCCCCGTCGAGCCCGGGCCGACGCGGCGGGTCGTCGTCGCCTGGCGCAAGGCCACCGAGGTACGCCCAGCGCTCGGCGCGACCGTCGCAGCACTGCGGACAGCCTGGGCCGACCGCGCCACCGCCTGACCGCACCCTCCGTCCCGACCTCACCTCCCGACGTTCGCCGCCGTCCCCGCCGTCGCCGCGCACATTTCCGCGCTGGATCAGGGATCCAGGTCGAATCTTGGCGCATGATTCGACCGAGAACCCTGATCCAGCGCCAACGACGCGGCGCGTATGGCGAGCGGGCAGTCATGGGTATAACTACGGGCATGGCCCCCAAGACGCCGCGCAGCACCGAACCCGGCCGGCTGCATCGCGACCGCCTCCTCCGGCTGCTCAAACGGGCGCCGCGACGCCCCGCCGACCTGGGTTTCCGGGCCTGGGTCCGCGTCTTCCGGCGTACCGTCGCCGAGTTCGTCTCCGACGACCTGGGCGACATGGCCGCGGCCTTGACCTATTACGGCATCTTGTCGATCTTCCCGGGTCTGCTGGTCCTCGTGGCCGGGGTGGGCCTGCTGGGCGACTCGACCGCGACCGCGGTGGAGACGAACATCCGCGAGCTGACGCCCGGCCCGGCTCAGCAGATCATCGCCGACAGCATCGACAACCTGCGGGAGAGCCGCCAGACAGCCGGGGTGCTGGCGGTGGCCGGTCTGGTGATCGCGTTCTGGTCGGCGACCGGCTACATCGGATCGTTCATGCGGGCGGCGAACCGCATCTTCGACGTGCCGGAGGGGCGCCCGTTCTGGAAGACCGTGCCGGTGCAGCTGGCCATCACCGCCGTGACCGGGCTGTTCCTCGCCGCGAGCGCGCTGGCCGTGGTCTTCACCGGCCGGCTGGCCGCGCAGACCGGTAAGGCGCTGGGCTTCGAGGAGGCGAGCGTCCGCGTCTTCGACGTGGTGAAATGGCCCGCGTTGATCCTCGGCGTGACGATGATGCTGGCGCTGCTCTACTGGGCCAGCCCCAACGCCCGGCAGGGCGGATTCCGCTGGATCACCCCGGGCAGTCTGCTCGCCGTGGTCCTGTGGATCGTGGTGTCCGCCGGGTTCGCCTTCTACGTCGCCCATTTCGGGTCGTACAACAAGACGTACGGAACCCTCGGCGGGGTGATCGTCTTCCTCGTCTGGCTGTGGCTGACCAATGTGGCGGTTCTGCTCGGCGCGGAGTTCGACGCCGAACTCGGCCGGGCGCGGGCGATCGCGGCCGGGCTGCCGCCGCGTGCCGAACCGTATCTGCCGCTCCGGGACGTCCCTAAGCAGCACGAACTCCAAGAGCTGACGGACGATCACCTGAACGAGGCCAACCCCTCAGACTAGCTACGCAACGTCAGGGTGTCGTCACCCGAATGCGACCACGCGGTCGTTAGATCGGCGACACCCATGTGACGGATCGGTGACTGTGAATAGTGATCGTCCCGTCACAGAATGCTCCGCATGACCGACCCCGGGCCTGGCCCCATCGAGGCGGCCACCGCCCGGCTGCTCGACTGGCTGGGGCGGACGGCCGGGGTCGCCGCGCGCCTGTCCGAACCGGACGCGGCGATCGCCGCCGACGTGGTGGCGCTCCGGCACGACGGTGACCCGCACGGCGGGCCGCACCCGCCGACCGGCGGCGTCACGGTCTACCTCCTGGAAGTACGCCCGGCGCGCCAGACACGCGGCACCGGCCCCCGGGAGCCGTACCGGTTCACTGTGCGGTTTCTCGTGACCGGGCCAGTGCGAGCGTTGGACTCGGTGCTGACCGCCGCCGTCCACGCCGGTGAACCCGAGATCCTGTTGACCGCGGGCGATCCCGCGCTGTGGCAGGCGCTGGGCGTACCGCCGCGGCCGGCGCTGATCGTCGACCTGCCCGCCGTCGTCGGGTACGCCGAGCAGCCGGCCCCGCCGGTGCTCCACAAGCTGAAGATCGAGCACGTCGCCCGGCGGACGCTGGCCGGAACCGTCGTCGGCCCCGGGGACGTCCCGCTGCCGGCCGTCCGCGTCGAGGTGCTCGGCACCACGTTGACCACCACCACCGACGCCCGGGGGCGGTTCACCGTCGCGGGTGTGCCCGACACCGGCGAGGTACGCCTTCGCCTGGTCGGCCGGGGCCGCACCTTCGTCGCGGCCGTCGATCCCGGCGAGCCGGACCTCATCCTCCGCTGCGACCTGCCCACCCGCTAAAGCCTCACGACTGAGGAGTTCCCATGCCCAACTACTTCTCCCCCGGCATCTACGTCGAGGAGGTGCCCAGTGGCGCGCGGCCGATCGGCGCGGTGGGCACCAGCACGGCGGGCTTCGTCGGGGTCGCCCCGAATCCCGACGCCGTCTCCGACCGCGCGGTCCCGGTCAACAACTGGACCGAGTTCCTGAACGTCTTCGCG
Organism: Hamadaea sp.; assembly: GCA_013361475.1. Classification (GTDB taxonomy): domain Bacteria; phylum Actinomycetota; class Actinomycetes; order Mycobacteriales; family Micromonosporaceae; genus Hamadaea. Next base: position 2,352 of record JABFYB010000804.1, on the reverse strand, counting down.
TCCGGAGTGGACAGCCCGCAGGGCACTCCGTTGTCCCGGGCGGTCTTCGGCTTCTTCGACAACGGCGGCACCCGATGCTGGGTGGTCAACGTCGGGACGAACGGCCAGATCAGCGGCACCGGCCGCAAGCGCGCCGGGCTGCAGCTGCTGGAGACGGTCGACGAGCTGTCGATCGTGGCCGCGCCCGGGTTCCACGGCGCCGTCGCCACCGAGGCCTTGCTGAGCCTCGCCGAGCGGCTGCGGACCCTGGTCGCGATCTGCGACCCGGCCCCGGACGTGGACGACATCGCCAGCCTGACCCGGGTCGGCACACCGACCGAGAAGCCGGCCAAGCCGCCGAAGCCGGACGACGCCACGGCCGCTCCAGCCCCGACCGCTTCGTCGGCTTCGTCGGACGAAGTCGGCAATCGGCCCCGGCAGTCGGAGTTCGGCACCTTCTACTACCCGTGGATCACCGTGCGCGACCCGCTGACCGGCGACCTCGTCGACACCCCGCCGTCCGGGCACATCGCGGGGATCTGGGCGCGTACCGATGCGCTGCGTGGCGTGCACAAGGCTCCGGCCAACGAGCCGGTGCGCGGCGCGGTCGACCTCGCCCGTCAGCTGACCCGCTCGGAACAGGACGTGCTCAACCCTAAAGGGGTCAACTGCATCCGGTCCTTCGCCGGGGAGGGCATCCGCGTCTGGGGCGCCCGCACGCTGGCCGCCGAGGCGAGCGAATGGCGCTACCTCAACGTACGCCGCCTGACGATCTCGCTGGAGCAGTCGATCGCCAACGGCACCCGCTGGATGGTGTTCGAGCCGAACGACTACACGCTGTGGCGCTCGATCCGGCGCGACATCGGCGCCTTCCTGACCCGGGTCTGGCGCGACGGCGCGCTCCTGGGGCGTACGCCGGAGGAGGCGTTCTTCGTCAAGTGCGACGAGGAGACCAACCCGGCCGACGTGCGGGACGCCGGGATGGTGGTCGCGCACATCGGCATCGCGGTGGTCAAGCCGGCCGAGTTCGTGGTGTTCAAGCTGAGCCAGTGGGCCGGCGGCACCGAGACCGAGACGATTGGGAGCTGACAATGGCACAGGCCACCCCGCAGCCGGGCGCGCCGGTCGACCCCTACCGCGCGTACAACTTCAAGCTGCTCATCAACGGCGTCACCAACGGGCACTTCACCGAGGTCTCCGGGCTCGAGTTCACCATCCAGCGGCTCGCGTACCGGGAGGCGGGCAACGACCGCATCCGCTTCGTGCCCGGTCAGGTCGACTACGAGCCGATCGTCCTCCACTTCGGACTGACGCAGTCCCGGGAGATCTGGGACTGGGCCAACACGGCGGCCAAGGGCGAGGTCAACCGCCGCAACGTCTCCATCGTCCTGCTCGACGCGGCCGGCACCACCGAGGTGCTGCGCTGGAACGTCATCAACGCGTGGCCGACGCGGTGGCGCGGGGCGCACCTCAACACGCTCGCGCAGGAGATCGCGATCGAGTCGATCGCGCTGGCCTACGAAAGCCTGGAACTGGAGACCGGCAGTGGCGCGGCGGCCAAGCCTGCGTGAGCTGGCGGCCGGGTTGTTCCGGCGGGCGGCGTCGGTTCTGGACCCGCCGGACCAGACGCCCGCGCCTCGCCGGCCGGGCCAGCCCCCGGAACACTGGCTCGCGCTGGTCACCGCGCACGCGCCGGGCCTGCTGCGCGATGCTCCGGCTCCAGACGAAGGGGTACGCCCAACGGCGTACTCGGGTTGGCCGGTCGCGTCCGACCTCCCGGCACCCGTGACGTCCCCGGCCCCTGCCTTGTCCGTACCACCCGCCGTGTTCCGGCCCGCTGCGCTGCCGCCCGCTCACCGTTGGCAGCAGATCACGGATACGCATGCTTCCAGCGCCCAAGATTCCATGGATATCCCTGATCCGGTGGTGACGTCTTCGCGCCCGGGGACGCCGGTGCCGCCCGCTCGGCGTACGCCGGGCGCGGTGGACCCGCCAGTGGCCCGCGCGATCGTCACGCCGGGACGGGACGCGCCGGTGGGACCGGCGCGGTGGCCGTCGCTGCCGGGCGAACGAGCGGGCGAATCGCCCGTGGCCCCGGTGCGGTGGTCCACTGCGGACACCGGCAGCGCCGTAGGCGAGGTACGGGCAGCCAGGGTCACCACCACGCCGCCGCTGCCGGTGCCGCCCGCCCTTCTTCCGCCCGCCCCTGTCCCACCGGCCCGTCGTTGGCTGCAGATCACGGATACGCATGCTTCCCGCGCCCAAGATTCCATGGATATCCCTGATCCGGTGGTGACGCGGGCGCGTACGGAGGCGCCGATGGCACCCGCTCGCCGGACGGCGCATCCGGTGGAGCGAAGCGCGCCGGATGCG
>JABFYB010000473.1 GCA_013361475.1 Hamadaea sp. | reverse complement strand
TTCGCCTGCGCCTCGCTCACGCCCCCGGCGACCAGCTCCGCCAGTACGCCCTTCGGCCCGATCTTGTCGAGCTTGTCGACGATCCGCATGGTCTCCATCGGGTCGGCCAGGCCGAGCCCGCGGTAGAAGCCCTCCAGGATCTTGCGGTTGTTCACCTGGATGGTCGCCTTGGGCAGCGGCAGCTCGGCGAAGACGTCCCCGATCACCAGCGGGATCTCGGCCTCGTAGTGGGCCGGCAGGGTGTCCCGGTCGACGATGTCGATGTCGCACTGGTAGAACTCGCGGTACCGGCCCTCCTGCGGCCGCTCGCCACGCCAGACCTTCTGGATCTGGTAGCGCCGGAACGGGAACTGCAGCTTGCCGGCGTTCTCCAGCACGTACCGGGCGAACGGCACGGTCAGGTCGAAGTGCAGGCCGAGCTGGGCGTCACCGGTCCCGCGGGGCTCCTCCGCCTCCGCCTGCAGGCGGCGCAGCAGGTAGACCTCCTTGGAGGTCTCACCCTTGCTGAGCAGCGTGTCGAGCGGCTCGACCGCCCGGGTCTCGATCGAGGCGAAGCCGTGCAGCTCGAAGACGCGCCGGATGCGGTCCAGGAAGTACTGCTCGACGACTCGGTTGGCCGGCGACCACTCGGGGAAGCCGGACAACGGCATGATCTTGCTCATTTCTCGCAAAGCTCCTGTCGAAGTCTTAGAAGCCGCGTTTCGGCGCGCTGAGCCCATCCCGGAGGTAGGGATTGGTGGCACGCTCGCGGCCGATGGTCGTGGCGGGACCGTGGCCGGGCAGCACGACTGTGGTGTCGTCGAGCGGCAGGACCTTGTCCCGCAGGCTCGCCCACATCTGCTCCATGCTGCCGCCCGGCAGGTCGGTGCGTCCGATCGAGCCGGCGAACAGGACGTCACCGCTGAAGCACACGGGTTCCTCCGCACTCTGACTCCGGAACATCACCGACCCACCGGTATGGCCCGGTGCGTGGTCGACGGCGAGCTCCAAGCCGGCGATCTTGAGCAGCTGGCCGTCGGCCAGGTCGGCGACGTCGTCGGGTTCGCTCCAGGGCAGGCCGCCGAGCAGCTTGTTCACGTCCATCGAACTCAAGGCCTTGCCCGGGTCCTCGAGCATGTAGCGGTCGTCCGGGTGCAGGTACGCCGGAACGCCCTTCGCGCCGCAGACCGGGGTCACCGAGAAGGTGTGGTCGAGGTGCCCGTGGGTCAGCAGGACCGCCACCGGGCGCAGCCGATGCTCGGCGAGAAGATCGTCGAGCCGGGCGGCCACGCCGATGCCCGGGTCGATGACGACGCACTCCTCGCCGGGCCCAGGAGCCACGACGTAGCAGTTGGTGCCGAAGACGTCCGACGGGAAACCCGCGACGAGCACGTGGCCCACCTCTCTACACTCAGCCGTTTGTCCAGAGCCTATCTGGCACGACACAGCGACTTTCCGTACACTCGCACGGACCGTCCGGGACGTGGCGTGGCACACTCCGGTACGAAACGGCTGATTCACCCTGAAATTGGTCCACCCCGGAATTACGGCGTAGAGACAGGGAGGGGAGCTCTCGTGGCTTCCAGCAAGACCCGTGCGCGGAAACTGGCCCGCGCCAAGCTCAACCGGCAACTCGCCCGCCAAGCCGAGTCGCAGCGGCGAGGCCGGCAAGTCCGGGCCGGGGTCGCCGTGGGTCTCGCCGTACTCCTCGTCGGCGCCGGAGCCCTCTGGCTCCTCGGAGTCTTCGACAAGGACAAGACGCCCACCGCGCAGACCCAGTGCGAGTGGACCAAGCAGGACACCTCCGCCAACCCCGATCTGGCGGACAAGGGCGTCCCGACGACGTCCGGGCTGCCGGACACCGGCAACGCCACGATGAACCTCGCGCTGGGCACGGGCACCGTCACGGCGACGCTCGACCGGGCCGGAGCCACCTGCGGCGCGGCCAGCCTGCGCTACCTCGCCGACCAGAACTTCTTCAACGGCACCGCCTGCCACGCGCTGACCCACACCGACGCCGAGGGATACGCCCTCGCCTGCGGCGACCCGTCCGGCAAGGGCACCGGCGGCGTGGCGTACACGTTCTTCTCCGAGCAGCCGGCCCCGGAGGCCACCGCCAGCGCGGCCCCGTCCGCGAGCGCTTCGGCCGCCCCCAGCACCCTGCGCTTCTACCAGGCCGGGACCGTCGTCATGGAGCCGGCCGTCAGCGGCAGCCAGTTCCGGATCTTCTACAAGGACTCGACGGTCGACTCCGCGGTGCACAACTACTCCGTGGTCGGCCAGGTCAGCTCCGGGCTGAACGTGATCGAGGCGATCGCCAAGGCCGGGACCGTCGCCAACGACTCCGGCGCCGACGTGAAGCCGAAGACCGACGTCAAGATCCAGACGTTGACGGTGACCGACACCCAGCCGACCACCGAACCCACCGGTTCGGCCGCGCCGAGCGGATCGGCGGCGCCGACCGCCTCCGCGTCGCCCTCCGCGTCCGCCAGCTAGCCTTTAACCAGCGAGAATCCACCCGACCCGCACGGAGGAAAGCCCCATGACGTCCACGAGGGAGCGCCAGCGCGCGGCGGCCCGCGCCCGGCTGGAGCGCGAGATGACCACCCGCGCCGAGGGAGCGCGCAAGCGCCGGCAGCGCAACGCGTACATCGGAGCGGGTCTGGCGGTGCTGATCCTCATCGGCGGCGGCACCTGGCTGGGCGTCAGCGTGCTGGGCAAGGACAAGAAGACCGACACCCCCGCCGCGGCGCCGTCGGGCTGCCAGTGGCTGCCGGACGCCGACACGGCGTCGAACCCGAACCTCAAGGACGTCGGCACGCCGGCGACCGACGTCCCGAAGTCGGGCAAGCAGCTGCTCACGCTGAACACGACTCAGGGCAAGATCGAGATCGAGATGAACGTGACCGACGCGCCGTGCACCTCGGCCGCGATCGCGTACCTGACCGAGAAGAAGTTCTACGACAACACCAAGTGCCACCGGATGGTGACCGAGGGCTTCAAGATCCTCCAGTGCGGCGACCCGAGCGCCACCGGCTCCGGCGGGCCGACCTTCAAGTACGCCGAGGAGAACCTCCCCACCGGCCAGAACCCGGCATACGAGCGGGGTGTCGTGGCGATGGCCAAGACGCAGAGCCCGAGCTCGACCGGTAGCCAGTTCTTCCTCGTCGACGCCGACATCCCGCTGTCGGACGGGCAGACGACGCAGGGCCTGACCGCCGACTACACCGTGCTCGGCAAGATCGTCACCGGCCTCGACGTGCTCGACAAGGTGATCAAGGCCGGCGCGGTCGGCGAGGACGGCAAGACGGCGGCCGGCGACGGCAAGCCGAAGCTGGAAGTGAAGATCACGTCGGCGACGGTCGGCGCGGTCCAGGCCTCCTGACGCTCACCGAAAGGGCCGCCCTCCTCACGGAGGGCGGCCCTTTCGCTGTGCTGAGACGGATCAGGCGCCCGAGGTGACCCGGTACGCGTCGAAGACCCCGTCGACCTTGCGGACGGCGTTCAGCAGGTGCCCCAGGTGCTTGGGGTCGGCCATCTCGAAACTGAACCGGCTGACCGCCACCCGGTCGCGAGTGGTCGTGACAACGGCGGACAGGATGTTGACCCGCTCCTCCGACAGCGCCTTGGTGACGTCTGCGAGCAGCCGCTGCCGGTCCAGCGCCTCCACCTGGATCGCGACCAGGAACGTCGATCCCGCCCGCGGCTTCCAGGTGACCTGGACGATCCGCTCCGGCTGGGCCTGCAGATCCTCGGCGTTGGCGCAGTCGTTGCGGTGCACCGACACTCCGCCGGACCGGGTGACGAAACCGAAGACGTCGTCACCAGGCACCGGCGTGCAGCAGCGGGCCAGCTTGATCCAGACGTCGCTGACACCGACGACCACCACGCCCGGGTCCTGACTGGACTGACGCGTACGCGACGGGCGCGTGGGCACGGCCTGCTCGGCCATGTCCTCGATCGAGCCCTCTTCCCCGCCGTAGGAGGTGACCAGACGCGACACGATGGACTGCGCGGAGACCTGGCTCTCACCGATCGCCGCGTACAACGAGGCGACGTCCGGCAGGTTCAGCTCCCGCGCGATCGCCATCAGGGCCTCGGCGGTGAGCATCCGCTTCAGCGGCAGGCCCTCCCGGCGCAGCGACCGGTTGAGCTGCTCCTTGCCCTGCTCGATCGCCTCGTCCCGGCGCTCCTTCTTGAAGTACTGCCGGATCTTCGTCCGCGCCCGCGGCGACTTGACGAAGCCCAGCCAGTCCTGCGTCGGGCCGGCCGTCTCCGACTTCGAGGTGAAGATCTCCACCACGTCGCCGTTGGACAGCACCGACTCCAGCGGCACCAGCTTGCTGTTGACCCGGGCGCCGATGCACCGGTGGCCGACGTCGGTGTGCACCGCGTACGCGAAGTCGACCGGGGTCGACCCGACCGGCAGCGCCCGCACGTCGCCCTTCGGCGTGAAGACGTAGACCTCCTGGCTCGACAGGTCGAACCGCAGCGCGTCGAGGAACTCCGACGGGTCGCTGGCCTCCCGCTGCCAGTCCAGCAGCTGCCGCAGCCAGGTCATCTCGTCGATGTGAGCCGGCGGGCCGACGATCGTGGCGGCCTTGTTCTCCTTGTACTTCCAGTGCGCGGCGATGCCGTACTCCGCGGTGCGGTGCATCGCGTTGGTCCGGATCTGCATCTCCACCGGCTTGCCGGTGGGGCCGATGACCGTGGTGTGCAACGACTGGTACATGTTGAACTTCGGCATCGCGATGTAGTCCTTGAACCGGCCGGGAACCGGCTGCCAGTTCGCGTGGATCACACCGAGCGCCGCGTAGCAGTCGCGCACCGTCTCCACCAGGATGCGGACGCCCACCAGGTCGTAGATGTCGTTGAAGTCGCGGCCCCGGACGATCATCTTCTGGTACACCGAGTAGAGGTGCTTCGGCCGCCCGGTGACCTCCGCCTTGATCTTCGACGTCCGCAGATCGCCCTGCACCTTGTTGGTGACCTGCCGCAACAACGCCTCGCGCTGCGGCTGGTGCTCGTCGATCAGACGCTTGATCTCGTGGAAACGCTTCGGGAAGAGCTGCTCGAAGGCGAGGTCCTCCAGCTCCCACTTGATCGTGTTCATACCGAGCCGGTGCGCCAGCGGCGCCAGGATCTCCAGCGTCTCCTTCGCCTTCTGCTCCCGCTTGGGCGCGGGCAGGAAGTTGAGGGTACGCATGTTGTGCAGCCGGTCGGCCAGCTTGATGACCAGGACGCGCGGGTCCTTCGCGGTGGCGACGACCATCTTGCGGATCGTCTCCGCCTTCGCCGCGTCGCCGAGCTTGACCTTGTCGAGCTTGGTCACCCCGTCGACCAGCAGCGCGACGCTCTCGCCGAAGTCGGCGCGCACCTGGTCCAGCGTGTACGCCGTGTCCTCGATCGTGTCGTGCAGCAGCGCCGCGACCAGGGTCGTGGTGTCCATGCCCAGCCCGGCGAGCACCCCGGCGACCGCCAACGGGTGCGTGATGTAGGGATCGCCGGACTTGCGGTACTGCCCGCTGTGCCACCGGTCGGCCGTCTCGTATGCCTGCTGCAGCAGCCGGATGTCGGCCTTCGGGTGCCACTTGCGGTGCTCCCCGATCAGCGGCGCCAGCTCCTCCGCGACCAGGGTCGACTGCCAGGGCGCGTTGAACCGCGACAGGCGGGCGCGTACGCGCCGGCCCGACGGGGTCCCGTTGAGGATGCTCATCGGGTTCGTCTGCGTCGCCGGGGCGCCCTCGACGGGCTCGAGAGCGCTCTGCGCCTCTCCGCCCGGCGGCACGGTCGCCGTCCGCCCGGACGCACCCGCACGGTGCAGGGGAACGACGTTGTCCTGCTCGCCGCCCTGCTCCGGAGCCCTCACGGCGTCGACTGGATCCATGGACACCAGGCCGCTCCTCACACCTCGCCAGGGTGCCCGCCGCCATTCGGCGATCCCCTCGCAAGGAGACCATCTTACCTAGCGGACGGGCCACTTCCAGGGGTCAGAACACCCGGGCGGCGCTCGGCAATCCCTGCGACGGGCGTCACACCGTCCAGAGGGCGTGCACTTGCCGTCCCGGCAGTCGCTTGCGCCCCTCCAGGAACGCCAGCTCCATCAGCACCGTGAAACCGACGACCTCGCCACCGGCCCGCTCGACCAGGTCCACCGTCGCCTCGGCGGTCCCACCCGTCGCCAGCACGTCGTCGACGACCAGTACGCGCTGACCGGCCACGAAGGCGCCCTCGGAGACCTCCAGGACGGCCTGGCCGTATTCGAGGTCGTAGGCGGCCGAATGAGCCACCCGGGGCAGCTTCCCGGACTTCCGGACAGCCACCACACCCACACGGGCGGCGTACGCGACGGCAGCGGCGATCACGAAGCCCCGGGCCTCCACGCCCACCACGGTGTCGAAGCTGAGCCGACCGTCGGAGTCCGTGTAGTGCTCGACGATCGCGTCGATCACCGCGTGGAACCGCTCCCCGTCGGCGAACAGCGGCGTCAGGTCCTTGAACTGGATCCCCGGCTTCGGGAAGTCGGCCACGTTCACGACCCCACCGGCGACCAGCTCCGCCGTCTCGGGGCCGCTGTCGCCCCGGTGCTCCACGATCTCCGTCACGGGCTCCACTCTAGGGTGTGCCCCTCCCCGCCATAGCAGCGGCTACGGCCCTTCCACGCCCTAATCGTTGCGCCGGCCATGCTGCATAACCGGGCATTTCGCGGCGGGAAACAGCTTGGCTGACGCAATGATCATGCGTACGCCCACCGGGCCGAGCGGCCTGGTGGGCGTACGCGAGGAACTGCGGTCAGCGGCGCTTGGGCGCACCGGGGCGGACGGCCTTACCGCCGCCGCTGCCCGACTTGCCGCCGGCGGGCTTACGACCGGCTGGACGCGCGCCCGGACGCGGGGCGGCGGTGCCGCCGCCTCCCGTGGTGGCCAGCTCCGGCTCCGGGGCGGCCTGGGCCGGCGTACCGGCGGCGGCCTTGCTCGCCCCGCTCGCCCGGCGGGCCAGCACCCGCTGCGTGTGCGTGGCGATCTTCGGCTCGAACTCCTTCAGCGTCACCAGGACCGGCGTCGCGAAGAAGATCGACGAGTACACCGCGGTGCCCATACCGATGAACAGCACCAGGCCGAGGTCCTTCAGGGTGCCCGCGCCGAGCAGACCGGCCCCGATGAACAGCAGACCGCCGACGGGCAGCAGCGCCACCAGACCGGTGTTGATCGACCGCATCAGGGTCTGGTTGACGGCGAGGTTGGCCGCCTCGGCGTATGTCTGGGTGCTGCTGCCGGTGATCGACCGGGTGTTCTCCTGGACCTTGTCGAACACCACGACGACGTCGTAGAGCGCGAAGCCCAGGATGGTGAGGAAGCCGATCACGGTGGACGGCGTGACCTCGAACCCGACCAGCGAGTAGACCGCGGCCGCCGCCACCAGGTCGAAGGCCAGCGACGCGAGCGCCGCGACGGCCATCCGCCACTCGAACCGGATGATCAGGAAGATCGTCACGAGGGCGAGGAAGATCGCGAGGCTGAACAGCGCCTTCTCGGTGACCTGCTTGCCCCACGCACCCGAGACCACGCTGCTGGAGATCTCGTCGACGCCGACGTTGTACTGCTGGGCCAACGCCGTCCGAACCTCGTTCGCCTGCTCGTTGCTCAGCGCGGAGGTCCGGATCTTGTACGACGGCGTGCCGCCACCGAGGTGCTGGCTGGTGGCGACCTTCGCCTCGGGGTCGACCTTGACGATCTGTTCGCCGACCGCGGTCTGCACGCTCTCGATCGTGCCGACCTTGGCCGGCACGGTGAACTCCGTGCCGCCGGTGAACTCGATGCCGGACTTGAAGCCCAGCGTGAAGAAGCTGATCAGGGCGAGCACGAAGACCGCGCCGACGACGCCGAACCAGACCTTCCGCTTGCCGATGATGTTGAGGCCGGCCTCACCGCGGTAGAGGCGAGTCGCAAGTCCCGACTTGCTCATGTCAGGCCTCCTTGGCCCGGTAGCGACGCGGCTGGTCGGCCTCGTCTTCGTTGGCCTGTTGCAGGACCCGGCCGAGACCGCTGACGCGCGGCGACATGAACGCCTT
>JABFYB010000321.1 GCA_013361475.1 Hamadaea sp. | reverse complement strand
CCGTCGCGCACGGTCCGGCCGTCGGCCACCCGCAAATCGGCCGCTCCGGCCAGCCCGCGCCCCACCAAGACCACGTCGAAACCCACGACGAACACACCCAAGCCGAGCATCAGCGTGTACGCCCGGGGCAGGTGTGTCTGGTCGGAGGGACGCGGGTGGACCATCGAGGTCTCCGTGACGGTGAGCAACGGCAGTGGCCTCTCCGCCACCGGTACGCACGGCTACGACCCGAACGTCGGCGGCAGCGGAACCTATTCGCTGTCGGGCAGCGGCACGTCCTTCTCGGGTGAGCTGCCCCCGAACCTCGGCGACAATCCGGAGCTGACCGGCTCGGTGGTGTCCTGGAGCGTGACCGTACGCCTGCGCGGCGGCGGAACGCTGACCAAGTCGGGATCTGTCGGTAATCCCTGCTGAGCCGGCGGTCGTCGGAGAGGCGACTGTCGCGCATGTAACAGTCTTGCCGTCACATGTAGCATAAGTGCTATCTTCGGTCGCAGACATCAGATGGGGAGGCGGAGCTGTGACCGATTCGCAGTACGCCCTGGAGGTCACCGATCTCCGGATGCGATACGGGACGACGGACGTCCTGCGGGGCGTGACCTTCACGGCGCGCCCGGGCGAGGTCGTCGCCCTGCTCGGGCCGAACGGCGCGGGCAAGACCACCACGATCGAGATCCTCGAGGGCTTCCGGATGCGGTCCGCCGGCGACGTCCGCGTCCTCGGCGTCGACCCGGCCCGGGGCACCGAGAACTGGCGCGCCCGGCTCGGCATCGTGCTCCAGAGCTGGCGCGATCACGGCAAGTGGAAGGTGCGGGAACTCCTCGCACACCTGCGGATGTACTACACGGCGTACGCGACGGCGGATCGCCGGGCCTGGGACACCGACGAGCTGATCGCGACGGTCGGCCTGACCGAGCACGCGCATAAGAAGGTCGGGCAGCTGTCCGGCGGGCAGCGCCGCCGCCTCGACGTGGCGATCGGCATCGTCGGGCGGCCTGAGCTGCTGTTCCTCGACGAGCCGACGGCCGGTTTCGACCCGCAGGCCCGGCGCGAGTTCCACGAGCTGGTGCATCGGCTGGCCGACATCGATCAGACCACCATCCTGCTGACCACGCACGACCTCGACGAGGCCGAGAAGCTCGCCGACCGGATCCTGATCCTGGCGGGCGGCGCCATCATCGCCGACGGCTCCGCCGACGAGCTGGCCCGGCGCATTCCGAGCGCCGCCGAGATCCGCTGGAGCCTCGACGGCGAGCGGTTCGTCCACTCGGCCGAGGACGCGACCGAGTTCGTCCACAAGCTCCTGGACCAGCACGGTTCGGCCGTCACCCACCTCGAGGTGCGCCGCGCCAGCCTGGAGGACACCTACATGGCCCTCGTCCTGGCGCACGAGTCGGGCCAGACCACCACTGTTCCCTCCGCCTTCGAGAAGGTGCCCGCGTGAACACGACCTTGTTGAGCGCCGCGAAGGCCGGGCTGGCTCGCGGCCGGATCGAGCTGAAGCACACCTTCTTGAACCCGCAGGACCTGTGGACGTACTTCTTCCCGGCGTTCGCGCTGCTGATCACGATGTTCTTCATGCGGGACGCGACCGTTCCCGGCACGAGTTTCTCGCTCGGCTCCCGGACGCTGCCCAGCGCGCTCGGGATGGGGATCGCGTTCGGCGGGCTCGTGACCATCGCGGCGTCGCTGACGGTCGAACGAGAAGACGGCACGCTGCTGCGGGCCAAGGCCGTGCCCAACGGCATGTTCGGCTACCTCGTCGGCAAGATCGTCACGGTCACCGGCATCACCCTGCTGAGCCTGGCGATTCAGCTGATCCCGGCGGCCTTCATGCTCGACGGGCTGTCGGTGTCGGGCTTCCACACCTGGTTCACGCTAGCCTGGGTCGTGCTCCTCGGCCTGATCGCGACCATGCCGATCGGCGCGATCTTCGGGTCGATGCTGTCCAACCCGCAGAACATGGGCCTGATCATGCTGCCGATCATGGGGCTGATCGCCACCTCCGGGATCTTCTATCCGATCACGAACTTCCCGGCCTGGCTCCAGGGCATCGCGCAGGTGTTCCCGATCTACTGGCTCGGCCTGGGCATGCGCTCGGCACTGTTGCCGGACAGCATGGCGGCGGTGGAGTTCGGCGGATCGTGGCGGCATCTGGAGACGGTCGGCGTACTCGGCGCCTGGGCGGTCTTCGGGCTGATCGTGGCCCCGATCGTGCTGCGCCGCATGGCGCGCCGCGAATCCGGCTCGGCCGTCGAGGCCCGCCGGACCCGGGCGATGCAGCGTACGCGGTGACGAGTTCATGACGAGCGGAGAGAAGCCGGGCGAGGTCGTCTACGACCGCATCGCGATGCTGCGCGCCGAGCGGGGCATCACGCGGCGGGAGCTGGCCGACGCGCTCGGCATCCACTACCAGACGGTGGGCTACCTGGAACGGGGCGAGTTCCGGCCGAGCCTGCACCTCGCGCTGCGGATCGCGCAGTACTTCGAGGTGCCGGTGGAGGTCGTGTTCTCCCTGGAACCGTTCCCCCGCCTCGGCAGCCCGTCATGAGCACCCGTCACGGCTACCGGAGCACCCGCCACAGCTACGACACCGTCGCGGCCCGGTACGCCGCCGAGATCGACGACGAGCTGCAGGCCAAGCCGTGGGACCGGGCGCTGCTGGGCGCGTTCGCCGAGCAGACGCCGGGTGGGCCCATCCTCGACGTGGGCTGCGGCCCCGGGCATGTGTCGGCGTACTTGGCGGGGTGGGGGCTCGACGTCGTCGGGCTGGACCTGTCGACCGGCATGGGCGTGGTCGCCCGCCAGGCCACGTCGCTGCCCTTCGTCACGGCGGACATGACGGCGCTGCCCGTCCGGTCCGGTGCGATCGCCGGCCTCGTCTGCCTCTACGCCGTCATCCACCTCGATCCGGCCGCCCGGGCCACGGCGTACGCCGAGTTCGCCCGGGTCCTCCAGCCCGGCGGCCTGGCGATAATCGCCTTCCACGTCGAGGACGACGGCACCCGGATGGGCGGCCACAAGACCGTCACCACCTGGTGGGAGCACGAGGTCGAGCTGACCTTCCACTACCTCGACCCGGCTGCCGAGACAGTGGCGCTCACCGCCGCCGGCTTCGAGCTGGTCGGCCGGTTCGATCGCGCTCCGCACCCGGGCACCGAGCACCAGAGCCACCGCTCCTACCTGCTCGCTCGTCGATCAGTCCCGTCGGGGAACGATCAGGGCGCCGGGGACACGACACGCCGGTCGATCACGACCATTAGTTCATGATCGCGCGGAAAGACCGGGCGGGGCCGTGGGGCAGTAGAATTCCGGCATGCCCCGGTATGAATTCCGCTGCCGCGCCTGCGGCGACACGTTCGAGGTCGAGCGTCCGATGAGCGAGGCGTCGCAACCCGCCGCCTGCCCGGAGGGCCACGAGGACACCGTCAAGCTGCTCACCACCGCCAATGTCGTCAAGGTCGGCTCGCCCCAGCAGGGCGGCGGCGGAGGCGGTTGCTGCGGCGGAGGCTGCTGCGGCTAGACCCGGGCGCAGCGGGCGCCGATGACGCGTACGTCCTCGGTGAAGCCCAGCCCGGCGTAACAGCGGATCGCCGGGGTGTTCGCGACGTCCACGGTCAGCCCGACGACGTCGACCGCCCCGCTGAACCGTGCGCACAAGGCCGCGGTCACGGCGGCGGCCAGCCCTTGCCGGCGATGCGCCGGGTGCGTCGCGATGTTGCCCAGCACCGCGACCCGCTCCGTGGCCGACCAGGTGTGCGTACCGCCCATGGCGACCAACTCGCCGTCGCGCCGGACGCCCAGGTAGGGACCGGCCCGCAGCATGTCCGGCTCGAAGAACCCGCCGTCAGGGTTCGCGGCCTGCTGCAACGCCTGAATCTCTGTCAGGTCCGCGGTCCCGATCTCCTCGACGGTCTCCCGCGGTTCGGGCAACGTCACCGGTTCCACCGACATGTACGCGAGGATGCCGTGCACGTCGAGGGTAAAATGCGAGCGCAGCGCCTCGGCGGCCTCCTCGGACAGGTGACCGTAGAACCGGTCGGGCAGCTCCGCCAGGAACGCCGTGACCAGCGAACCCATCGACGACGAGGGCGGATCCGCGACGGCCAGCAGGACCGGAGTCTGCAGGCCGGTGTAGAGCAACAGCGTCTGGCCCCACCCGTGCGCGAAGCGCGTGTGCGGCCAGAACGCGTCGTCGAGGTCGCCGATGGCCAGCAGGTGCCGGCCCGGATGCCGGGTCAGCAGTGCGCGTACCTCGTCGCGGTCGGCGACGACCCGCATCGTCAGCGGAGCTCGGCCGCGACCAGCTCGGCGATCTGCACCGCGTTGAGCGCGGCGCCCTTGCGCAGGTTGTCGCTGGAGCAGAAGAACGCGATCCCGTGGTCGACGGTCTCGTCGGCGCGGATCCGGCCGACGAAGGTCGGGTCCTGCCCGGCCGCCTGCAGCGGGGTCGGCACGTCGGTGAGCACCACACCGGGGGCGTCGGCCAGCAGTTCCTTGGCCCGCTGCGGCGACAGCGGCCGGGCGAACCGGGCGTGCACCTGCAGCGAGTGCCCGGTGAACACCGGCACGCGTACGCAGGTGCCGGACACCTTCAGGTCCGGGATCTCCAGGATCTTGCGGCTCTCGTTGCGGAGCTTCTGCTCCTCGTCGGTCTCCTCGAGCCCGTCGTCGACGAGCGCGCCCGCGTAGGGCAGCACGTTGAAGGCGATCGGCCGGACGTACTTCTGCGGCGCCGGGAACTGCACGGCCGCGCCATCGTGGGTGAGTTCCGTCGCGCGTTCGGCCACTGCGCGTACCTGTTGATCCAACTCCGCGACCCCCTCCAAGCCGGACCCGGAGACGGCCTGGTAGGTCGCCGTGACCAGGCTGATCAGCCCGGCCTCCACGTGGAGCGGCTTGAGCACGGGCATGGCGGCCATGGTCGTGCAGTTGGGGTTGGCGATGATGCCCTTGGGGCGATCGGCGGCCGCGTGCGGGTTGACCTCGGAGACGACCAGCGGGACCTGCGGGTCCATCCGCCAGCCCGACGAGTTGTCGATGACCACCGCACCGGCCGCGGCGACCTTGGGCGCGAGCGCGAGCGACGTGGTCTTGCCGGCCGAGAACAGGACGATGTCCAGCCCGGTGTAGTCGGCGGTCGCGGCGTCCTCGACGACGACCTCGCCGTCGGCCCACGGCAGCTTCTTGCCGGCCGACCGCGCCGAGGCGAAGAGCCGGAGCTCGTCGACGGGGAACTTGCGCTCCGCGAGGATGCGGCGCATGACGCCGCCCACCTGGCCGGTCGCGCCCACGATGCCGATCTTCATGGCTCACAGCCTACCGAGGTCGTCCCGAAGATCGGCAGTAGCGTTCCCACCAGGTGGACGGCCCTACTGCGCGAGCGTCAGCATGTACGCCACCTGCGCCCGCCGGGAGTCGGTGACCCGTTGGGCGAGCGCCTTGACCTCCGTGTTGACCCCACCGGCCAGATCCGCCCGAGCCGCCTCGACGATGCCGTGCTGCTGACCGATCAACATGGTCAAGAACGCCTTGTCGAATTTGTCGGCCGGGGTCTTCGTCAGCGTCGCCACCTCGGTCTTCCCGTCGCCGGGCAGCCCGCCGTGGTCGGCGTGCAGGACCTTGTCAGTAGCCGGTTCGGTGGGCTGGTTCCACTCCTGCAGCCAGGCCAGGACCTTCTTCTGCTCGTCCGCCTCGGTGACCGAGATCGCCGCGGCGAGCTGCTTGACCTCCGTACGCGTCGCCCGCTGGGCGGCCAGCGCGGTCAGCTTCTCGGCCGGTGCGTGGTAGGCGACCATCATCTGCAGGAACATCACGTCGGCGTCGTTGAACCCGGTCGAGGCGGGCGGAGCCGACGGGGCGCCGCCGCAGCCGGACAGCGCCAGCACGAGGGCGGTCGCGGCCCCGGCCAGAAGGCCGAGACCGCGACCGAAGGAGCGAGCGTTCACTACACCTTGCTCCAGAGGGCGGGGGTGTTCGGGGGTTCCCAGCCGACGAGGGCGGTGTGGGCCTGGATGCATCGGTAGCTGACGCCGTTGTAGGTCACGACGTCACCGATCTTGTACGCCGTTCCCGCTGCCCACGTCGTGGTCCCCGACGTCGCGGTCGGGGTCGGCGAGGCCTTGGTCGGAGACGGCGACGGCGACGAGGTACGCGTCACGCTCGGCGACGGAGAGGGGCTGGACGTGCCGCCCCCGCCGACCTGGAGGTCCACACAGGAGTAGAACGCGTTGCCGGTGTCCGCGACGTTCCAGCGGGCGAGAACCGTGATCCGCCCGGTACGCCCACCGAGGTCGACCGAGTGGGTCAGCCCCTGAGGCGGCGGTTGGTTGTTGCCGCTGTAGTTCGCGATCCGGGTGTTGCCCACGAAGTACTCGAAGTTGCTCGAGCTGTGGAACGCGGTGAACGTCCAGGTGAACGTCACCGTGTTACCGACCGACGTCGCAGGCCAGTTGATGCTGTTGTCGTTCAGGACGGCGAACCGGGACCCGCCGCCGTTGCACTGCAGCGAGCCCTTCGGCGCCTCGACGCTTTGCGGCTCCCAGATGATGTCGCCACAGGTGGCCGCAGGTACCCGCCCCTGCGCGCACATCGCCTGGCGGCTCAGCGGCGACGAGACGTAACCGTGGGCGCTGGCCGGGCTCACCGCCACGACCAGGGAGCCGATGAGAGCCCCCACCGCCAGGAGCGGGAGGACGATGAGTCTTCGCACGTTGCTCTCCTCGCTGTCCGGGAGGCCCGCCGGGGCCTCCGCTTGCGAGGCACTTTAAAGTATGTTGACAGATTGGTAAATAGAGTTAATCAAATCTGGCACGCCTCGATGGACCGGCCACATCCGCGCTGGGTAAGCTCGGTCGGATGATCAACGCCGGGCTCGTCGCCACCCTTCCGACCTCCACCGACGCCGTGCCTTATGTGGTGAATCACCGACTGCTCCAGCGCGGTGACACCGCGGTGCGCGTACGCGATCTGCGGTCCGGTGTGGAGACCCGGTTCCCCGCGCCGTGGCCCCGTGACTTCGGCACCCTGACCCTCTCGCCCGACGGGGACGTCATGGTCTTCGCGGGCGTACATGCACTGCGAGCGGTGGACACCACCGGTGCGGTGCGCTGGGAACTGCAGCACGGATGCTGGTCGGCCGCCGAGTGCGCCGAGGACCACACCTCATACTCCGAGTACGCCGACGACCACTATCACTCGCACGCCGACAAAGGCTCCGTCGCGTACGCCGCCGACGGCAAGACGCTGTGGGCACACATCCGCAACCGTCCCGGCGCCGAAGCCGAGGAGGAGTGGCTCGTCCTCGATCCCGCCGACGGCACCGTCCTCGCCCGGTACGCCACGGGCACGATCGGCTCCTCGTTCCATACGCCGCACCCCGACCCGGCGTACATGGGGCTGACCGTCGGCGAGGGAGACGAGGACTCTCCCGCCTTCTGGGGGCACTGGGACGGCGAGAACCTCTCCGTCCACCGACTCGATGAGGAAGTCCTCCTCGCCGCGAGCCCGTCCGGCGACCGCCTGCTGGCCACCGATCCCGGGCAGTGGTCGCTTTACCTGCGCTCGACCGCCGACGCGACCGAACTCGGCCGGCTCGACGCCGACGACGCGGTGCCCAGCCTCGACGGCGACCGCGTCGGCTGGGACTACGAGGCGGCCTTCCCCTCCGACGAGACCGCCGTCGTCGGTACGGAAGGCGACTACCCAGAGCCCCGGCACTGGTGCCTCGACCCCACCACCATGTCCGTACGCGCCCAGGTCGCGTACCCCTTCCCCATCGCGGGCCCGCCCCGGCCCGCCGGCCCCGGCCAGTGGCTCACCTCCTCCGCCGACGGCACCGCGATTCACCTCTGGACCCTGGCGTGATCATTGAGCATTTTCCATCCTGATTCCGCAGGTCAGCCGGTCTTGCGGAATCAGGATCATGCCCACTCTGGCAGCTGGCGCGGTGTGGATCTTGCAGCTTGATCATTTGCCAAATCGTGATCTTCACTGCGGCGTGTCCATACCAGACATACAGAAGAGCTCTCGCATCGTCTTGGCCTGTGACAACAA
>JABFYB010000230.1 GCA_013361475.1 Hamadaea sp. | reverse complement strand
CGATCACGAGTTGAGACATCAATGGGAGCGGTCCGGGTTCACGACCGGACGCCGTGAATGGGAGCTTCTCGTCCCCACTGGTCCGCACGAGGCGACCGTGCCGGCGGATGTCAAGATCCTTGGCGTGGGCCGGGCCGAGCGGGACCCGCTGCGCGTGCTGGATCGCGCGATCCGTGACGAGGTGGCGGCCGGTCCCGGCTGGCACACGATGCCGGCTGAGGTGGTGGCGCGCCTCGATGAGGCGACGGTCGTCGACCCGTCGAAGTACGCGGTGGCCGCGCAGTCCGATCGCTACGTCGGGCTGATCCGGCTGGCCCAGATCCCGCGGCAACCCCGGATCGGGCTCGTCGCCGTCCGTGCCGGCCAGCATCGGCGTGGCATCGCCCGAGCGTTGCTGGCCCACGTGCTGGATTCGCTGCACCGTGTCGGCATCCCCGCCGCGAGCGCCGAAGTCGACGAAGCCAATCGCGCCGCCATGGCGTTGTTCGACGGCTTCGCGGCCACCCGCGCCGGCAGCAATCTGGAGCTGGTCCACCGCTGACGCCCACCGCACTGAAGCACTGGAAACACCTTCACTCACACCCGACAGGAGAATCGATCATGGCCAGAGTCGCCAAAGGCATCGAAATGGAAGGCACCGTCCTGGAGTGCCTACGCAACGCCAACTTCACCGTGGAACTCAGCAACGGGCACAAGGTCTTGGCCCACATCAGTGGGAAGATCCGCAAGAACTACATCAAGATCCTGCCGTTCGACCGGGTGCTCGTCGAGCTCAGCCCGTATGACCTGAGCCGAGGCCGGATTCTGTTCCGCTACCGCAACTAGTACCACCCCGGGAGTGATCACGTTAGAAGCCACGCGTTTCGGGTAGGCGGTCGGCCGAGGCTGACGGCAGGCGAGGAGCGTGGCATGAAGGCGGTTGTCTGGCACGGCAAACGGGACGTTCGGGTGGACGAGGTCCCCGACCCGGTCCTGCAACAGCCCAACGACGCGATCATCCGGGTCACCTCCAGCGGCTTGTGCGGCTCCGACCTTCACCTCTACGAGGTGCTGGGACCGTTCATGAGCGAGGGCGACATCCTGGGCCACGAACCGATGGGCGTGGTCGAGGAGGTCGGTCCCGAGGCGGGTGAGCTGCGACCCGGTGATCGCGTCGTGATCCCGTTCAACATCTCCTGCGGCCGTTGTTTCATGTGCACGCTGGGCTTGCAGAGCCAGTGCGAGACCACTCAGGTCCGCGAGTACGGCAAGGGCGGCGCGCTGTTCGGCTACACCCGGCTCTACGGGCAGGTGCCCGGCGGGCAGGCCGAGTACCTGCGGGTGCCGCAGGCTCAGTACGGGCCGATCAAGGTGCCCGAAGGTCCGCCGGACGATCGCTTCGTCTATTTGTCCGACGTGCTGCCCACGGCCTGGCAGGCGGTCGAGTACGCGCAGGTCCCGCCCGGTGGCACCCTGCTCGTGCTCGGCCTGGGACCGATCGGGCAGATGGCCGCCCGGATCGCGTTGCATCGTGACGCCGGTCGGGTGCTGGCCGTCGACCTGGTTCCGGAGCGGCTGGCGTACGCCCGCGAGTCCGGTGTGGAGGCGCTGGATCTGAAGCAGCACGACGACGTCGTGGACCTGATCCGGCAGTTGACGGGCGGCCGGGGCGCCGATTCGGTGATCGACGCGGTCGGCATGGAGGCGCACGGCTCGGGTCCGGCGAAGGTCGCCCAGTCCGCGGTCGGGCTGCTGCCCGATCCGGCGGCGCGCAAGCTGATGGAGACGGCCGGCGTCGACCGGCTGGCCGCCTTGGAGATCGCGATCGGCGCGGTACGCCGGGGCGGGACGATCTCGCTGAGCGGTGTGTACGGCGGGATGCTGGATCCGCTGCCGATGATGGTCCTGTTCGACAAGCAGATCCAGGTGCGGATGGGGCAGGCCAACGTGCACCGCTGGGTCGCCGACCTCCTGCCGCTGCTGACCGGCGACGACGATCCGCTCGGCGTCGACGGGTTCGCCACGCATCACCTTCCGCTCGGCGACGCTCCGGCGGCGTACGAGATGTTCCAGCAGAAGACCGACGGCGCGATCAAGATCCTGTTGCGCCCGTGATCAGAACAAGGTCATGGCCGGGGCGGCGAAGGTCACGCCGGACGGGATGACGGCGCAGGTGGAGCGCAAGCCGGCCGAACCGGGTTCGTCAGCGGTCGCCGGCGACGTCTGAGTCGCCTCGCGGGTCCTCCAACGGCGGACGCAGGGCGGCGCAGATCCAGTACGCCGAGACGACGACGATCAGCGCGCTCATGGCGATGCCCAGACCGGCGAAGTACGCCAGCCCGACGACGAGGAGGATCGCCAGCACCCCGAGCACCGGCATCCGCCAACCGGGCCGGCGCCGGTGCGCCATCAGCCGACGGGCCAGGCCAGGATCTTCGGCCGTCAGGTGTCGCTCGATGTCGGCGAGGTCGATCTGTTCCTGCGGGGTGAGCATCTGGTTCCTCCTTCCCGGGGGAAGGATCGTCAACGGCCCTTCTCCCGGGCCCTGCGGCTGGCCCGGTCGTTGGCCCGGTCGATCGCGTCGACGAGTTCGGCCTTGGTCATCCGCGTGCGGCCGCGTACGTCCAGGCGAGCCGCGACTTCGAGCAGGTGGGCCTTGGAGGCGTTGGCGTCCACCCCGCCGGCCGTCTCCTTCGGCCGCTGACCTCGCTGCTGGGCGGCCTGGGCGTCGCTGGGACCGCGCTCGTCCTTGGCCTCCCAATGGTCGCCGACCTTCTCAAACGAGTGTTTCAACGCGGCGTACGCCGTCTGATGCGCCCGGCGTCCCTCGCCGTACTCCTCCACCGCGGCGTCATGGGTCTCCATCCAGGTTCGCTGTGCCTTCTCGGGCGAGCGCCGGAGCGTGCTGGGAAGTTCCTGGTCCGCAGGCATACCGTCGGCGTACCCGGGGAGGCGGTCGCCAAACCGTCCGCTCGCGGCACGCTGGTGCCACCACCGTGACCTGCGCGCTGGACGGCTGTCGTCCCCGTGACACCGGTACCCGACCGTTCGGCTGGGTTTGTCCCCTCCGGACCGGGGCAAGCCAGTGCGCAGTATGCCCGGCGACCGCCGGCTGAATCGACGTAGGGGAGGCCATGAATCCACCTCGAACCATCTCCGTTGAGCCCCGTCCCATCACACCGTTGGCCGACCTCGTCGGCGAAGAGCGTATTCAGGAGCTGACGACGACCCTGGCGTCGGTCGCAAGCCGGGCCAGACGCCGTACGCTGTGGCAGATCAACTCCACCGCCAGCGGCGGCGGCGTGGCCGAGATGCTGCACGGCCTGGTCGGCTACCTGCGTGACCTCGACGTCGACGTCCGCTGGCTGGTCATCGACGGTGACGACGGCTTCTTCGACCTGACTAAGCGGCTGCACAATCGTGCCCACGGCGCGGAATCCGGCCCGGCGCTCTGCGAGGCCGACGCCGCGCACTACGAGCAGGTCAGCCGCCGTAACGCCGAGCAGGTCGCCGATCTCGTGCGGCCCGGCGACCTCGTGGTGCTGCACGATCCGCAGACGGCGGGTCTGGCCCCCACCTTGACCGACCTGGGCGCGATCGTGGTGTGGCGCTGCCACATCGGCTCCGACGACCGGACTCCGGTCACCGAGTCGGTCTGGCGGTTCCTGCGACCGCACCTGTCGGCCGCGCACGCGTACGTGTTCACCCGGGAGCGGTATCGGCCCTCGTTCGTGCCCGACGCCAGCACCTGGATCATCCCGCCGTCGATCGATCCGTTCGCCGTGAAGAACATCGACCTCGATCCGGCCACAGTGGACTGCGTGCTGACCGCCGCCGGTCTGCTCGACGGATCAGCGCCGGACCCCGCGCGTACCAGGTTCACCCGGCCGGACGGCACGACCGGCGAGATCACCCGGCGGGCGACAGTCGTTGCCGAAACCCTGCCTGCGGCGGGGGAGCCGCTCATACTGCAGGTGTCGAGATGGGACCGGCTCAAGGACATGGCGGGCGTGATGACCGCGTTCGCCGAACATGTCGCTCCCCAGCAGGACGGGTGCCTCGTCCTGGCCGGACCGGCGGTCGACGACGTCAGCGACGACCCGGAAGGCGCCCAGGTCTACGACGAGTGCCGCACCGCCTGGCAAAAGCTCCCGGTGGCGCTGCGGCAGCGCATCATGCTGGCCACCCTGCCGATGGACGACCTCGACGAGAACGCCGTCATGGTCAACGCGCTGCAACGGCACGCCTCCGTGGTGGTGCAGAAGAGCCTCGCGGAAGGCTTCGGCCTCACCGTCGCCGAGGCGATGTGGAAGCGACGGCCGGTCGTCGCCAGCCGGCTGGGCGGCATCGCCGACCAGATCCAGACCGGCTGCGGACTGCTCGTCGACCCCCAGGATCTGCCCGCGTTCGGCAAGGCGGTGCGGCAGCTGCTGGACGATCCGGTCGCCGCTGACGCGATGGGCGAGGAGGCGCACCGGCACGTGCGGCGCTCCTTCCTCGCCGACACCCAACTGCTGCACTGGGTACGCCTCTTCGACGTCCTCCTAACGTGAACCGGCGGCTACGCCGACCAGACGCGGTCGGCGTACGCGAGGAAGTTGCGGCCCATGATCTTGTCGATCCGGTCGTCGGAGAAGCCGCGCTGGGCCAGTAGCCCGATGAGTTTGCGGAACTGGTCCACGCCGCGGAGGTCGACGACGAACGGGTAGGTGTCGGCCCGTTCGCCGGCCGCGCCGACTCCGGCGGCCTGCCGCTGGGCGACGTGCTCGGCCAGCCGCGCCTGGTACGCGTCAAGGTCGTCGATCGACGTCACGCTGCCGTCGGTGCCGATGCCGACGTGGTCCTCGCCGCAGACGTCGACGGCGTGCACGATGTGCGCCACGACGTCTTCGGCGCGGGCGTGGCCGGTCGGGTGGACGAACGGCATGAAGTAGATGCCGACGAAGCCGCCGGCGTCGGCCACGAGCCGCAGCTCCTCGTCGGTCTTGTTGCGGGGCAGGTCGACCAGCGCCCGGCAGCCCGTGTGATTGATCGACACCGGCAGCTTCGCGACTCGGATCGCGTCCAGGCAGGTGTTCTCGCCGCTGTGCGACAGGTCGACCATGATGCGGCTGTCGCACAGGGCCTCGACGGCTTCGCGGCCGAACGGGGTCAGGCCCCGGTTCTCCGGCGCCATCGCGCCGTCGCCGAGGTCGTTGGCCTGGTTGTAGGTCAGCTGGATGACGCGTACGCCGAGATCGCGGAACTGGTGGACCCGGCTGAGGTCGTAGTCGAGGGCGACGGCGTTCTGGAAGCCGTAGACGACGCCGATCCGCCCGTCTCGATGGGCGGCTCGGATGTCGTCCGGCGTCAGCACCTTCACGAGGTCGTCCGGGTGCTCGGCGATGATCCGGTCCCACACCTCGATCTCGTGGAGGGTGTGCGCGTACGGCTCGGCGTCGCCGATCGTGTAGCCGAGCGTGATGGTCACGGCGGTGAGGCCCGAGGCGTGCGCGTCGGCGAGCGTTCGCTCGTCGATCGTCAGGTCGGCGCTGTCCTGCACCAGTTTGTGGGCGGCGGCCAGTGAATGGGCGGCGTTCGGGTTGTCCAGGATGCCGAGCGCGTTGATGATCATTCCGGTGGTCATGCGGCGTCTCCCTCGTACTCGGCGCGGTCGAAGCGGCGGCCCCGCTTGACCGTGCAGACGACGCGGCCGAGATTGTCGATGTCGGCGAGCGGGTCGGCGGCGAGGACGACGAAGTTGGCGAGCTTGCCGGCCTCGACGGTGCCCATGACGTCGGCCGCGCCCAGGCTCGCCGCGCCGATCGCGGTCGCGCTGCGGATCGCGTCGGCGGCGGGGATGCCGCACCGCTTCACCAGGTACGCCAGTTCGCTGTGCAGGGCGGGCAGCGGCTGCGTGGGCTCGGCCTCGTAGTCCGTACCGGCGCTGATCAGCACACCGGCGCGGAACGCGTCGGCGGTCAGTTTCGCGGAGAGGCGATCGTTGGCCAGCGCCCGCTCCTTGCCCTCGGCGTCCTCGGCCTGATCGGCCACCCACAACCACATGCCGGCGGTCGCGTCGAGGATCGTGCCGCGTTCGCGCATCTGCGCGTACAGGGCGTCCAGGCGGGGGTCGCCGTCACGGACGAGCCTCTCGATGTCGAGCACCGGCTTGGTCTTGTACGAGGACAACGGTTCACCGGCGGTCTGCTGCGCCAGCAGCGACACATGGGAGACGGAGTCCACCCCGGCCGCCACGACCTCGGCCGGGCTCGCCGGGAACACCGCCGCGTGTGCCCACACCATGATGCGCTGGCGGCGCGCCTCGGCGACGATGGCCGCCACGGTCGCACCGGGCAGGTCCGCGTACACCTTGATGGCGGTGGCGTGCGTGCCGCGCGCCATCGCGACGGCGAGCGGGAGGTCGGTGCCCTCGTCGATCGCCTGCATCCACGGCACGTGGCCGGGGGTCTCGCCTTGGGAGACCTGCCAGGTGCGCGGGTCGTCGAAGAAGCCCGGACCGGCCATGAGCGCCGCGTAGTGGATGTCGGGTCCGGCGATCTCGCCGATGCGGGCGGCGCGGGCCAGGTCGCCGACCTGCCGCAGGTCGTCGGCCATGTCGCGGATCGCGGTGATGCCGCTGTAGACCTGGCGGCGCAGCGCCGCCTCCGCGACCGGCCGGTTGGGCGGGGTCGCGATGTGCTGATGCGAGTCGATGAGACCGGGCACGACGAACCGGCCTGCCAGGTCCACGACCTGCGCGCTGTCCGGGGCCGCAAGCTGATCGTCCGGGCCCACCTGCGTGATCACGTCGCCGTCGACGATCACAGTGGTACGCGGACGCGGCGCGCGCTCGGTGCCGTCGATCAGGGTGGCGCCGCGGTAGACGGTCACCGAACCGGTGGCCGGCGGGGCGAACGGGGTCGGCGCTGGCTCGTCCATCGACTGGCTCCTTGATGCGGCAGCACGTTACAACAGAGGTAACATGTGTATCGTTTAACGCAACACCGAGCACTGTACCGCAGGAGGCCGCCCGTGCCGAGATCCGCCAGCTCCGCGGTCGACAAGGCACTCGACCTCGTCGAGGCGGTCGCCCGCGCCGACCGGCCGCAACGCCTGGCCGACCTGGCCCAGACCGCCGGCCTGCACCGGGCCACCGCCTACCGGGTCCTGCTCGACCTGGTCCGCCGAGGCTGGGTCATGCGCGTCGGCGAGCACTACCTGCCCGGCCCGTCCGCGATCGGGCTGACCGCCGCGGCCGCCAACCACTCGCTGACCGCCCTGTGCCGGCCCGTCCTGGCCGAGCTGGCCGCGCGGACCGACATGATGGTCAACCTCCAGGTCCTGGAAGCCGACCGATCCCGGGTGATCGACGTCGTGCGGCCGGCCCGGCTCGGCATGATCAGCGACCTGCTCGGCGAGCACCTGCCCGTCCACCGGTTCGCCGGTCCGCTCGCCCTCGTCGCCGCCCTCGACGGCCCGGCCCGCGATCCGTACCTGGCCGTGGCCGAAGCGCAGCGACACGATCGGGCCGCCCTCGTCGCCGACCTGGACCGCGTACGCATGGACGGCTTCGCCGTCGAACACGGCCGCAACGACAAACTGATCGCGTCGGTCAGCCGGGCGGTCCTCGCCGGGAACGGCCGCCCCCTCTGCGCCGTCACGATCGTCGGCCCGGACGCCGAATTCGGCCCGGCCCGGTTGCGGCAGCTCCGACGCGACCTCACCACCGCCACCGCCCAGGTCTCCGGACTCCTCGGAGAGGTGGCAGCAGACCGATGACCGACCTCCTCGTCCTCGACAAGGCGACCACTGCGGCGGCGCTGGACCCCCAGCGAGTGCTCGACGCCGTCGCCGTCGCGCTGGTGGCCCTCAGCCGCGGCGAAGTCTCGGCCCCACCACGGATCGCCGCCCTGGCCCCGGCCGGGCTGCTCGGCGCGATGCCCGCATACGTGCCCGGCGTGGGACTGGCCGCCAAACTCGTCTCGGTCTTCGGCGACCCCGGCCATCCCGGTCGCAGCCGCCATCTGGGCCTGGTCGCCCTGTTCGACGAGCACGACGGGCGCCCGCTCGCGGTGCTGGACGCCGAACCGCTGACCGCCG
>JABFYB010000394.1 GCA_013361475.1 Hamadaea sp. | reverse complement strand
GTCTCGGCCAGTTCCTTCGTCGGCTCCTCCAGCTTGAGGCCGTTGACGAAGACGATGTCGGCCTGGCTCAGCACCTTGGCCGCGCTCGGCGGGGGCTCGAACGTGTGGGAGTTCGTGCCCTCCGGGACGAGCCCGTCGATGCGTGCCTTGTCGCCCGCGACGGCGGCCGCGATCGAGGTGATCGGGGCGACGGTGGTGACGATGCGCAGACCGGTTGAGCTGCCGGGGTCGCCGGACTCGCCGCAGGCGGCTAGCGTGGTGCCGGTCGCGAGTAGTACAAGTGTCGGAATGGTGAGGACACGGCGGAGCCGAGAGGTGACCATGACGGCAGCCTAAAACTGGGCCACACGCTATTGCAAGTTAGTTGCAATAACTCCAGCTGAACGTGGGGTTTAGGGTGTCCCAAGATCCCTCTCGCTGAAAGGAGCGGCCCGTGCTCGTCGACTGGCCCCTCGACCGTCTCCGCGAATACCGTCCCGATCGCGTCGAACCCGCCGACTTCGACGCCTTCTGGGCGAAGACCCTCACCCAGTCCCGCGAAGCCGCCACCGACGCGGTCTTCACCCCCTACGACGCCGGCCTGGCGACCGTCGACGTGTTCGACGTGACCTTCAGCGGCTACGCCGGCCAGCCGGTGAAGGCCTGGTTCCTGCTGCCCAAGCACCTCGAGGGCCCGCTGCCCTGCGTCGTGAACTACCTCGGCTACAGCGGCGGGCGCGGGCTGCCGCACGACTGGCTGCACTGGAGTGCCGCCGGCTACGCCCATCTGCTCATGGACACCCGCGGCCAGGGCTTCAACCCGGCGTACCCGGGTGACACCGCCGACCCGGACGCGTCGGGCGCTCCGCAGGCCCCCGGCTTCATGACGCGCGGCATCGGCGACCCGCAGACGTACTACTACCGCCGGGTCTTCACCGACGCCGTCCGCGCCGTCGAGACCGTGCGGGCGCATTCGCGGGTCGACGCCGACCGGGTCGTCGTCACCGGCGACAGCCAGGGCGGTGGCATCACGATCGCGGTCGCCGGCCTCGTCGACGGTCTGGTCGCCGCGATGCCGAACGTCCCGTTCCTGTGCCACTACCGCCGTGCGACGGAGATCACCGACAGCGCGCCCTACTCGGAGATCGTCACGTACCTGAAGGCCCACCGGCACGATGTCGACCAGGTCTTCAGCACGCTCAGCTACTTCGACGGCGTCAACTTCGCGACCCGGGCGACCGCGCCTGCCCTGTTCTCCGTAGCGCTGATGGACGCCGTCTGCCCGCCGTCCACGGTCTACGCGGCGTACAACCACTATGCCGCGGAGAAGGAGATCGTCGTGTGGCCCTACAACGGCCACGAGGGCGGCCAGACGCTCCAGCGGGTCGAGATGCTCCGCTTCGCCGCGGGCAAGACAGCCGCCGGGGAAGCTCTCGGCTGAGCCGCCAGGAGTGCGGTCAGTAGGGATAACCCCACCATGAGGACGCCGGGCGGCGGGATGTCTCGCGTACTAGTACAGGCCTTAGCGTTGTGGCCATGAGGATCTTCCGCCGTCTCGGCTCCGACGCCGCGTACAACTTGCTGTCGCTGCCGGTCGCCGTCATCACCTTCGTCCTGGTGGTCCCGTTCTTCTTCCTCGGGGTCGGCACGCTGGTGATCGTCCTCGGGTTCGCGGTGCTCGCGTTCTCCTTGCTGCTCGCGCGCGGCTTCGCCGATCTCCAGCGGGTACGCCTTCAGGTGTGGTCGGGGCAGAAGACGCCGCGACCGGTGTACCGGAAGGCGCCCGAGAACGCCGGCTGGTTCCGCAAG
Organism: Hamadaea sp.; assembly: GCA_013361475.1. Classification (GTDB taxonomy): domain Bacteria; phylum Actinomycetota; class Actinomycetes; order Mycobacteriales; family Micromonosporaceae; genus Hamadaea. The sequence goes on along the minus strand of JABFYB010000394.1, from coordinate 6,278 downwards.
ATGACCAATCCGATGCGCTCGGGCCAGTCCTGGCTGGACCTGCTGCACGGCTTCCTGAACCTGCCGGTCGCGATCTTCTCCTTCGTGCTGACGGTCGCCTGGTGGGCGGCCGCCCTGGGCGGGCTGACCTACTGGTACTGGGAGCGGTTCCTGCCCTATCCCGACGACTACAGCAACCCGCCGGTGGAAGCCTTGTTCGGCGAATACAGCCGGCACAACGAGATCCTCTGGAACACCTACCTCGGCATCTTCGCCCTGCTCACGGTGTACTTCGTGCAGCGGTTCGCGGCGATCGCCCACGCCTCCTTCGCCCAGCTCCTGCTGACTCGGCTGGCCCAGATCCAAGGCCGGATCGAGGACCTGACCGCCAGCCGGGCCGCCGCCGTCTCGGCGGAGGCGACGGCGCTGCGGAAGTTGGAGCGTGACATCCACGACGGGCCGCAGCAGCGGCTGATCCGGCTCGCGATGGAGCTGAGCCGGGCCCGCCGCCAGCTCGACAGCGACCCGGACGCAGCGGCGGTGACCATCGACGAGGCGCTCGGGCAGGCCAAGGAGACCCTCGACGAACTGCGGGCGCTGTCCCGGGGCATCGCGCCGCCGATCCTCGCCGACCGGGGCCTGCCGGCCGCGCTGACGACGTTGGCCAGCCGCTCGACGGTGCCGGTCGACGTGACCCTGGAGGTCGACGAGCGGCTGCCGGCCCAGGTGGAGAACGTGCTCTACTTCACTGCCGCCGAGGCGCTGGCGAACGTGGCCAAGCACAGCACGGCCACAGCGGCCCGGCTGACGCTGACCCGCCAGGACGGCCGGGTCTACGTCATGATCTCCGACAACGGCCAGGGCGGCGCCCACCCGGCGAAGGGCCACGGGCTGGCCGGGCTGGCCGACCGGCTCACCACAGTGGACGGCGAATTCGCGGTCGACTCGCCGCCCGGCGGCCCCACTGTGGTGATCGCCGAGGTGCCGGTCTGACCGGTTCGCTACGCTCGACGGCGTGCGTGTCATCGTCGCCGAGGACGGGGTCCTCCTCCGAGAGGGCCTCGTCCGGCTTTTGGCCGAGGCCGGTCACGAGGTCGTCGCGGCAGTCGCCGACGGCCCGTCCTACGTCGAGGCGGCGCTGTCGCTGAAACCGGACATCAGCGTGGTCGACGTCCGGATGCCCCCGTCCCACACCGACGAGGGCCTGCGCGCCGCCGTCGAAGTACGCCGCAAGTCCCCGAAGACGCCGATCCTCGTCCTGTCGCAATACGTGGAGCTGGCGTACGCCGACGACCTGCTGGCCGACGCGACCGGCGCGGTCGGCTACCTCCTCAAGGACGCGGTCGTCGACGTCGACGGCTTCCTCGACGCCCTCGACCGGGTGGCGTCCGGCGGCACCGTCCTGGATCCCCAGGTCGTCGCCCAGCTCATGATGCGCCGCCGGGCCGATCCGCTCGGCGAGCTGACCCCGCGCGAACGCGAGGTGCTGGGCCTGATGGCGGAGGGGTCGTCGAACACGGCGATCGCCAAGCGCCTCGTGGTCACCGAGGGCGCGGTGGAGAAGCACGTCTCGAACATCTTCCTCAAGCTGCAGCTACCGCAGGACAGCGATCAGCATCGGCGAGTCCTTGCCGTGCTGGCGTACCTTAGGTCGTGACCGCGAACGCTGTTCGATGGAGCGCCCTTCCGTTGGCGCTGCTGGCTTTCCTCCTGCGCCTCGCGTACGAGGCAGGATGGTATGGACCGGATGTACGGCCGAACCTCGCGCTCGGCTATCTGATGCCGCTGGGCGTGCCGATCGTGGCTTTCACACTGCTTGCCTGGTGGGCGACTCGGCGGGCGGCCGTCACGATCGGCGACGGGGTCTTCGTCGTTCCGGCGAATCCGGCGGCTGCCGGGTTCGCGATCATCGGCGCCAATCTGCTCGGCGAGCTGGTGCCGGTCGCACCACCCGGTGCCGAGCCGGGAATCGACGGTGACGCCGTCGACTGGACGTTCACGGCGGTCATGGGCACATCGATTCTGCTGATCAGCATCGCGGTGTTCGTCCTCCGGCGACCGCAGCTGGTGCTGGACGCCGCCGGGATCACCGTCCAGCACCTCTTCCGCCGTCACACGGTGCGCTGGGACGAGATCGCCGACGTACGCCGGATCACCCGGCCGCCGACGATCCGCCTGGTCCTGCACAGTGCAGCGGTGTTCGGGCTGGCCCGGGAGAGCGTCGACCTCGCCGTCGGCTGGTTGTTCGTCAATCCTGACGTTCTGCAGGTGGTGATCGACCACTACGCCGCTCATCCGGAGGACCGGGCCGCCATCGGCACGGCTGAGGAGGCCGCCCGGCTTCGAGCGTACGCGGCGGACCAGGCGGCGTGGGCGTGAGCGCCAGTCGGGCGCCGTCGGCGTAGCCACCGGAGCAGGCCGCCGCTGCGTCTCCCTCGGGATCCGCTGAACGACTGAACGCGTCGAACCGACCGGTCACTTCCGCAACCGGGGCCGGATCGGTCAGCGTCCTGTATCGGGGCACGGATAGACACGGGGGGATTCGTTCATGTTGCGCATCTACTTCACGAGCGCCGACATCGCGCGCGTACGCCTCGCGCCGACCGCCGATCCGCTGTGGGAGATGGTCCTGAGCATCCACATGCTCCGAGGTCAGCGGGGCGATCTGCTTTTCACCGACTGGCGGCGGACGACCGCGGCCACGCTCCGGGCGGCGGGTGTGGGCCCGGCGATGAACCTGCTCTCGTCGCTGACCCCGACCATGGGGTACTTCCCGGACTTCCTGAATCCGATCGTCCCCGGACACCAGCTCGACGACGGGCTTGAGCGGATCATGGCCACGCCGATCGCGGTGCTGCGGCGGGATCTGCACCGGATGAGGGTCACCGAGCAGGCGAAGCCAGGCGTACGCCGTCTCGCGGACGGCTCACCGGCCGCGCTCCGGTCGCTGGCCGACACCATCCGGACCTACTACCGCCTGGCGATCGAACCGCATCGGCGCGTCGTCGAGGCAGCCGTCGAGCACGACCGATCGGTCCGCATCCGGACGATGGCCGACGGCGGAGTCGCCGTGATGCTCGACGGGCTGCGCCCGATGATCGAGTACTCCGACGGGGAGTTGCGCGTACCCAGCCACCCCGATCAGGAGATCTACCTGCACGGCCGCGGTCTGCTGCTCATTCCGGCGTACTTCGGGGTCAACCATCCGATGACCATGTTCGAGGAGAGCGCCGACCCGGTGCTGGTCTATCCGGTCGAACGTCGTTTCGATCTGCTGCCGGACACCGCCTCCGAACGCCGGTCGGGCCTGGTCGCGCTGATCGGCCAGACCCGGTCGGCGTTGCTGGCCGCGGCGGCGGGCGACGGCCGCAGCACGACCGATCTCGCCCGCCGGGCCGGGGTGTCGGTGGCCTCGGCGAGTGAACAGTCCGCCGTGCTGCGCGAGGCCGGGCTGGTGACCAGCCGGCGTGACGGCAACCGGACGGTCCATCAGCTCACGACGCTCGGCCAAGCCCTGCTGCACGGGCGCTGACGCTGACGCGCGTCAGAGACGGCGGACCTCGTCCAGGACGACGCGGCCGCCCAGCTCGACCGTCTCCGGATCGACGTAGCGGGTCAGGATCTGCGAACCGATGCCCTGCCGGATGATCAGATCCCGCTTCAGCTCGCCCGTCAGCGTGATGGCGGCCGCTCCGGTGGCCTCGTCCTCGACGATGCCGTCGCCCCGCCGGGGGAAGCCACGCGCCCGAACCGTTCCGGCCTCGGCGTCCACCCAGGCCCAGGCGTACAGCCAGCCCTCGCCCGGCGGCGGGGTCGGCAGCGCGTCGACCTCCTCGGCCGACCCGAACTGCTCCGTACGCCGCCCGGTCGCCCAGCTCGGCGGGCTGGAGATCCAGCTCAGCTCGCCCTCCTGCCGGGTCGGCACCTCACCGGCGGCCGGGCGCAGCAGCTCCAGCGCGTGCACCTCGCGGCGCAGCAGCCAGGCCGTGCCGACCAGCGGATGCCCGGCGAACGGCAGTCGGGTGCTGGGCGTGTAGATGTCGAGAACCGCGTCGGAGAGGTCGTCGACGAAGACGGTCTCGCTGAAGCCCAGCTCCCGGGCCACCTCCTGGCGGTCGGGCTCACCCGGGACCCGATCGCCGTCGAGGATGACGCCGAGCCGGTTGCCGCCGGTGTCGCCGGGCGCGCAGAAGACGCGCAGCACATGCAGGTCAGTCACCAGCCGAGCCTAGTCCTCGTGGTCCGCGCCCATGGCGGGGCGACTGGCATGGCGCTACTGCGCCGCAGTGGATGATGAGTGGCATGAAGATCGCGGTGCTGCACGCCCGGCAGCCGTTGACGACCGATCTGCGCGAGGTCTTCCCCGAGGCCGAGTGCGTCGTCGTGTCCTGCGGCGAACCGGCCGTCCGGGAGGACGTGGGTGGCGTGCCGCCCACTGTTATCCAGGCCGATCGCGGGGACTGGGCCGCCGTGCTCGGCGGGATCAAGCCGGACGAGCTGGTCACGAACGACGAATACAGTCTCGCCGACTGCGCCGGGCTCCGGGACGCTCTCGGAATGGCGGCGCGGCTTCCGGCGTATCCCTGGAAGTACCTGGACAAGGTCACGATGAAGCGCGAGCTGGCCGCGGCCGGGATCACCGTGCCGCGGTTCGTGGCTTTCGAGCCGGGGGTCGCGCGGTCCGCGGCGGAGGTGGTGGCCCGGGTGGGGCTGCCGCTGGTGGTCAAGCCGCGGCAGGAGGCCAACTCGCGCGGTGTCCGCGTGCTGTCCACCGTGGCTGAGCTGAGCGAATGGCTGGCGGCGCACGACGGCGAGGAAGGCTGGGAGGCCGAGGAGTTCGTCGCGGGCGTGGGCCATCATGTCAACGCAGTCGTACGCGGAAAGCACGTGGAACCGGTGCAGGTGGGCCGTTATCTGGGCCCGCTGCTGAACCTGCCGATCGGAAGTATGACCGTGCGGTACGACAGTCTCCACGAGCTGAACGAGCGAGTGGTCGCGACGCTGGGGTACGCCGAGATGGTCGTCCACACTGAACTGATCGTGCGGCCGGACGGGGAGCCGGTGATCGTCGAGGTCGCCGGCCGGGCTCCGGGTGGCGAGGTGCCCCGGATGGCGGAGCGGCACGCCGGGCTGAATCTCGAAGCGGCGCATCTGCGGTTGCAGGCGGGGCTGCCGGTCGGCAGTCCACAGCGGACGGGTCTGGACGCCGCGTGGATCTGGCGGCGGCCCGGTGGCCTGCCCGAGCTGGCCTCGCCGCATGAGGTCCGCCGGCGCGACAGCGTCCACTCGGTGGTGCTGTGGAACGCCGATGCCGACCAGCTCGCGGCCGACGCTCAGGTTCTCGCCGGAGGTCCGTCATGATCACTGCCGAGCAGACGATCGCGTACGCGAAGGCGACGAACGATCCGCTTCCCGAGCACCTGTCGGGTGAGCTGGCCCCGCCCGTCTTCGCGATCGTGCCGGTGTGGGAGGTCGTCGTCGAGGCGGTCATGGGCGCCGCCCCGCTCGACGCGCTGGCCCTGATCCTGCACGGCGAACACGATCTTCGCGTTCACCGGCCGATCACGCCGGGGATGGACCTCCGGTCGACGGCCGCGGTGACCGGGGTGCGGCCGAAGGCGTCCGGCACCAGCGTCGTCGTCCGCACGACGACGCACGACGGCGACGACCTCGTCAACGAGCAGGTCATCACCGCGTTCATCCGTCGATGGACCGGTGTGGCCTCGGGTGATCCGGCGCCGTCGCACGACTTCGACGAGGCGCTCCGGATCGGGCCTGGTACCTCGGTCGGCGCCCGGCTCGATGCCGACCAGACATACCGGTACAGCGAAGCCGCCGGCGATCCGATGCCGATCCACCTCGACGACGGGATCGCCCGGCGAGCCGGGCTGCCGGGGATCATCGCGCACGGGCTGTGCACGATGGCGTTCGCGTCCTGGGCGGCGATCACGGCGGTGGGCGGCGGCGATCCGCGTACGCTGCGGCGGCTGGCCGTCCGGTTCAGCCGGCCGGTGCTGCCGGGTCAGGCGATCACCCACACGTTCTGGCCGGTGTCGCCCGGTGTCGCGCAGTTCGAGACGGTGGCCGACTCGGGTGCCGTCGTCCTCCGCAACGGTCGCGCCGAGTTCGGCGACCCGCTCCAGTAACGGGACCCGCCGCGCGGCTCGTTACGGCTCGGGTGGCGGGCTTTGGCATGCGGCTCGGGTGGCGGTCCCGGCGCGCGGCTCGGGTAGCGGAGTCGATCAGGCCGCCGGGGGAACGATCAGGGAGCTGCGGACGCGACACGCCGGTCGATCATG
>JABFYB010000507.1 GCA_013361475.1 Hamadaea sp. | reverse complement strand
GCCCGCGTACAACGGGGCGGGCGGCCCGGGCACCGCGGCCGGCATCTTCGACGGCATCGACCTGGACTGGGAGTGGCCCGGCGCGGAGGGGCACGCGGGCAATCACGTGAGCCCGGCGGACAAGGCGAACAACACCCTGCTGCTGGCGGAGTTCCGGCGGCAGATGGACGCGCTGACCGCCACCACCGGCAAGCGGTACCTGCTCACCGCCTTCACCCCGGCGGACCCGGCGAAGATCGCGGCGGGCTGGGACATCGGCCCGGCCGGGGTGTTCAGCTCGCTGGACTTCGCCAACGTGCAGGGCTACGACTTCCACGGCGCCGGGTCGGACAACTCGTGGGAGCCCAACCGCACCGGCCACCAGGCCAACCTCTACCGCGACACGCAGGACCCGTACGCCTTCGAGTTCAGCGTGAACCTGGCGATCCAGAGCTATCTGGACGCCGGGATCAGCCCCCGCAAGCTGACCTTCGGCCTGCCGTTCTACGGCCGGGGCTGGCAGGGCGTGGCGGCCGGGGGCGTCAACGGCGAGTGGCAGTCGGCCACCGGCGCGGCGCCCGGCCAGTTCGCCGAGGAAGCCGGCACCCGCGGCTACTCGAACCTGATCGCGGGCGTGCCGGGCTGCACGGTGTACCACGACACGCAGTCGGTGTCGACGTACTGCTACACGGGAGCCAACGGGCAGTGGTGGTCCTTCGACGACACCTGGTCGATCGGGCAGAAGATGGCCTGGTTGAAGAGCAAGGGCCTGCTCGGCACGATGATCTGGGAGATGTCGGGCGACACCGCGTCCGGGACGCTGATGGCGGCGGTCTCCTCGGGCCTGTAGCGCGCTGGACGACCGGCCGGTGACAGTCGGCCCGTAGTGCACGGCGTTTGGCCGGGGGTTTGTCGCCCCCGGCCACCCGTCCCGCCTACGCTGATCACATGATCACCGAGGCCGACGTTCCCGCGGCGGACATCACGCCGGCGGATATCATCGCCGCCCGGCGGCGTATCGAGGGCCGGATCCGGCGTACGCCCGTGTTCGAGGCGGCGCCGGAGCTGGTCTTCAAGCTCGAATACCTCCAGCACACGGGTTCGTTCAAGGCCCGGGGCGCGCTGAACAACGTGCTGGCCGCCCAGGAACGGGGCGATCTCGGCCCGGCCGGGGTGATCGCGGCGTCCGGCGGCAACGCCGGGCTGGCCGTCGCGTGGGCCGCCGCGCAGGTCGGGGTACCGGCCGAGATCCACGTCCCGGCGAACGCGCCGGCCGTCAAGGTGAAGCGGCTCCAGGCGCTCGGGGCGACCGTCGTGCAGACGGGCACCGAGTACAGCCACGCCCTGGCCGCCTCGGCCGACCGCGCCACGCAGACCGGCGCGTTCGTGTGTCACGCGTACGACCAGCCCGAGATGGTCGCCGGAGCGGGCACCATCGCCTTGGAACTCATCGAGGACACCACGGTGGACACCGTGCTCGTGGCGGTCGGCGGGGGTGGGCTCGTCGGCGGGATCGCGGCCGCCCTGGCTGACACCCCGGTACGCGTCGTGGGCGTCGAACCCGTCGCGGCGCCCAGCCTGCATACCGCCCTCGACCGGGGTGGCCCGGTGGACGTCGAGGTCGGTGGCTACGCCGCGGACTCCCTCGGGGCGCGCCGCGCCGGCCGGATCGCGTACGCCGTCGCCGAGCGCACGGCGATGGTCAGTGCCCTCGTGGAGGACGCGGCGATCCGGGAGGCCCGGCAGCGGCTGTGGGACGAGTGGCGGATCGTCGCCGAACCCGGGGCGGCCGCGGCGTACGCCGGGCTGACCGCGTACCGGCCCGCGCCGGGCGAACGGGTGGCCGTCATCGTGTGCGGGGCGAACACCGACCCGAGCGATCTGACCTAGCCGAAGATCCGGGCGCGGTCGAGGACGCAGACCGCTTCGGTCCGGTCCTCCACCGCGGCGTCGCGTTCGTAGCGGAACCCGGCTTTGAGCAGCGCCCGGATCGACTGCTCGTTGGCCGCGTCCGGGGAGGCGAGCACCCGGGGCGCGGCCGGGGCGACGTCGCGGGCGTACGCCCAGATCGCCTGCGGGCCGACGCCGCGCCCGACGAGGGCGGGGTCGCCGATGAGGTAGTCGATCGCGACGGCGTCGTCGTCGCCCACGGCCTCGGCGTACGCCGGATAGTCGGCGGTCCGGTAGTGCTGGAAGATCCCGGCCGGGACGTCGTCGACGAGCAGCACCTGCACCTGGACGGGGCTGTTGCCGTCGACGCGGGGGCCGTACTTGCGCTCGATCGAGGCCAGGTCGTCGGGCCGGTGCCGCCACCAGTGGGCGACGTGCGGCTCGGCGAGCCAGCCGAGCAGGGCCGGGAAGTCGGCCCGAGTCAGCGGCCGGAACGCCAGCCGGGGCAGCGGTACGCCAGACCCGCGGTGGAAGTTGTCGGCGACCGACTCGGGGGCGAGCCGGGCGAGCGCGGTGTCGCGGGCGAGCCACTCGAACCGGTCGTGCTCGGGGTCGATCATGACGACGGCCGCGGCCGGGTCGACCTCGGCGGCGAACACCGCCCAGCCGCCGGACAGGTCGACCGGGCGCAGGTCCAGTCCGAGCAGGCCGGCTTCCTCGGCGAGTTCCCGGACGGCTCCGGTCAGCACCGGTTCGCCCGGGTGCCGGGCGCCGGACGGCGAGGTCCAGGCCCAGTCGCCCTCGTAGTCCGGGCCTTCGTGGCTGCGGTGCAGGAGCAGGAACTCCGCCCCGTCCGGGCCGGGACGGCGGACCACGACGCCCGACCCGCGCGGGTTGTCGGGCGCGATCGGCAGCCCGTCCCACGTGGTCTCGAGCTCTGGCTCCGGCGCGCCCTCCGGCTCGGTCGCGACATCCGTCTTTTCGGTCACCCGACGACCCTACCGGTCGGTGCATCTGTGCCGGGCTCCGCGCCGATACGATTCGATCATGGGGATCGACCCGGGCCTGAGCGGTGTGCCGGAGACCGCGCTGTGGACGCTCTATCACCGCGTACGCGAGGCTCGGCGGCCGGACACCGTGCTGCCCGATCCGATGGCGGTGCATCTGATCGAGCAGTTCGACTATCCGTTCGAGACCCGGTTCGGCGTGGGTTTCCCGGTGCAGCCGCAGATCATGGCGCTGCGGGCGCGGACCTTCGACGACGAGGTGCGCCGGTTTCTCGGCGATCATCCGGGCGGGCAGGTCGTCGCGCTGGGCGAGGGGCTGGAGACCACGTATTGGCGGGTCGGCGATCCGCAGGTCCGCTGGCTGACCGTCGATCTGCCGCCCATGGTGGAGTTGCGCCGGCGGCTGCTGCCGCAGGAGGACCGGCAGCGGCTGTGGGCCGGGTCCGCGCTGGATCCGGCTTGGCTGGACGAGGTCGACCCGTCGCGGGGCGTGCTGGCGACCGCGCAGGGGCTGATGATGTATCTGCAGCCCGATGAGGCGGAGGGACTGATCGCCACCATCGCGGAGCGGTTCCCCGGCGGGCGGATGATCTTCGACGCGATCACGCCGGCGATCGATCAGCAGGTCGTCCGGCACGTCCGCGGCCGCAGCGCGTTCGAGCCGCCGCCGCTGCACTGGTTCGTCAGCCCGCAGGACCTGCCCCGGCTGCGCGCCCTGTCGCCAGCGATTTCCGGCGTACGCGAGGTGCAGCCCCGGGTCGGACGCGGTCTCGCGGGCTGGCTGGCGCCCCGGCTGAAGCGCATTCCCGGCCTGAGCCGCCGCCGGCCCATGATCATCGTGGTGGACTTCTGAGGAACTTGACCCTCACGTAACGGGAGGCGGCAGGCTGGTCCGTGGAAGGAGGGGAGACCATGAGCTATTCCGTGGGCCGGGTCGCCGAGCTGGCCGGAGTCACCGTACGCACGCTGCATCACTACGACGAGATCGGGCTGCTGACGCCGGGCGGCCGCACGAGCGCGGGGTACCGCCGCTACGACGACGCCGACCTGGACCGCCTGCAGCGGATCCTGCTCTACCGGGAGCTCGGGTTCACCCTCGAGGAGATCGCCGTCATTCTCGACGACCCGGAGGCGGACGCGGCCGAGCATCTGCGCCGCCAGCACCGGTTGCTGACCGACCGGATCGCCCGGCTGCGGGAGATGGTGGCGGCGGTCGAATACGTGTTGGAGGCACAGAAGGTGGGCATCAACCTCACGCCGGAGGAGAAGTTCGAGGTGTTCGGGGAGTTCGACCCCGACCGGTACGCCGAGGAGGCCGAACAGCGCTGGGGCGGCACCGACGCGTACGCCGAGTCGGCGCGGCGGACCCAGCGGTACACCAAGGACGACTGGCAGCGGATTCAGCAGGAGTCCGCCGAGCTGCTGGAGCGCTTCGTCGCCGCGTACGACGCGGGGGTGCCGGCCGACAGCGAGGACGGCATGGCGCTGGCGGAGGAGCATCGCCAGCAGATCACGAAGTTCTACTACGACTGCACGTTCGAGATCCACACCGGGCTGGCCGAGCTGTACCTGGCCGACGAGCGGTTCACCGCGAACTACGACCGGCACCGGCCGGGCCTGGCCCAGTATGTGCACGACGCCATCGTGGCGAACGCCATCACCCGCGCCTGACCTCCGGCGGGGCGTGGAGTTCACTCATGCCGGACGCATTGAGAAATTGATGCATTTATTGCTAGCGTCGGCCGGGTAACCACCACGAGGGGGTCGTGATGACCATGGCCGACCGGTCGCCTGTCTCGTTTCCGTTCGTCGAACCGCCGTCGCTGTACCATCCCTCCCCCGAGCTGGGCGAGCTGCGGGAAGAGCAGCCGGTGGCGCCGGTCGTCTTCCCCGACGGCGCCACCGCCTGGCTCGTGACCCGGCACGCCGACGTACGCCAGGTGCTCACCGATCCGCGTTTCTCTCGGGCGCAGGCCGTCGCGGGCGCGGTCGAATCCGGACTGGGCCGCTTGGCGAGCGAGTCCATCATCGGCATGGATCCGCCCGAGCACACCCGGTTGCGGCGGCTCGTCGCCGGCGCGTTCACCGCCCGGCGGGTGGAGCAGCTGCGGCCCCGGGTGGTGTCCATCGTCGACGATCTGCTGCTCGCCCTGCGGAAGCTGCCCCAGCCCGCCGACCTGGTGCACAACTTCAGCCTGGCGCTGCCCGTACGCGTCATCTGCGAGCTGCTCGGCGTGCCCGAGTCCGACCAGTACCGGTTCCACGGCTGGTCCGACTCCGTGATGGGCGACCGCAGCCGCGACCCGGCGATCATCTCGGCCGCGTTCGAGAACCTGCAGGGCTACCTGTCCGAGCTGATCGCCGACAAGCGCAGGCATCCCGCCGACGATCTGATGACCGCCCTCATCAACGCCCGCGACAACAGCGATCGGCTGTCCGAAGCCGAACTGGTCAATCTCGGCGTGTCGCTGCTCATCGGCGGGCACGAGACGACGGCCAACCAGATCGTGATGATGCTCCTGACCCTGCGGGCGCACCCGGAACAGTGGGCGGCGCTCCAGGCCGACCCGTCACTGGTGCCGGCCGCGGTCGAAGAGTTGATGCGCTTCACGCAGCTCGGCGCGGGCGGTGGCGGCATCGCGCGGGTCACCACCGAGCCGGTGGAGTTGTCCGGCGTCACCATCCCGGCCGGGCACGCGGTGCTGCCCGCGCTCGCCTCGGCCAACCGTGATCCGCGCGTCTTCGCCGACCCGGACACGCTCGACCTCGACCGCGGCGACTCGCACGGGCACCTCGGGTTCGGGGCCGGCGTACACCACTGCCTGGGTGCGCAGCTGGCCCGCATGGAGCTGCAGGAAGCCCTCGCGGGAATCCTGCGCAACCTGCCCGGCTTCCAGATCACGACGGACGACGGCGACATCGCCTTCAAGCCGACGATGATCGTGCGGTCGGTCGCCACCCTTCCCGTCCGGTGGGACGCGTGATGTGGACTGTCCGCGTCGAACGGTCGCAATGCATCGGCTCGGCCATGTGCGTCGGCGTCGCCCGCGACCGGTTCAAGCTCGACGCGGACGACCGCTCGGTGCCGGTGACGTCGCCGATCGAGCCGGACGAACGCGTCCGCGACGCGGCGGCCAACTGCCCGATGGAGGCGATCGAGCTGCGCGACGCCACGACGGGGGAGCTGATCGACCCCTACGCCTGAGCGACGCTCGGGTAGCGTGCGGCGGGTGATCGACACCTACTCGCTGCCGCCCGGTCCGCCCGACATCATGCCCGAGGGCATCGCCGGCCACGGGGACGTCTTCTACGTCTCCAGCGCCCGGCACGGTGCCCTCTACCGCGGCCGCCTCGGCGAGCCCACGCTGGAGCTGTGGCAACCGGCCGGCGCCGACGGGCGTACGCAGGCGCTCGGGCTCACCGTCGACCCGCTCGGGCGGCTGCTGGTCTGCGGCTGGGAGACCGGCCACCTGTTCGCGTACGACACGGCCACCGGCGCGCTGTCCGCGCGGGTCACGGTCGACGCGCCGGTCGCCGGCCTCAACGACGTCTGCGTCCTCGACGGGTACGCCTATGTGACCGATTCGAAACGGCCGGTGATCTGGCGGCTGGCCGTCGACGGGGAGGTGGGACCGGCCGAGGAGTTCGTCGACCTCGGCCCGTTCGGCGCGCCCGACGCGGCGGACTGCTTCCTCAACGGCGTCGTCCCCGGGCCGACGCCCGGCACGCTGATCGTCTGCGACCAGGCGGAGGAGGTGTTGTGGCGAGTCGACACCGTCACGGGCACCGCCGAGCGGGTGGATCTCGGCGGAGCACACGTTGCCGGGGACGGCCTGGTCTGGGTCGACGACGTCCTGTACGCCTGCGACAACTCCGAGGCCGACGGCGTCATCCGGATGTGGCTGACCGCGCTGGCGTTGTCCGGCGACGGGCGTACGGGCAAGGTGGTCCAGCGGTGGGAGCGGCCGGTGGCGGACACTCCGACCACCGCTGCGTACCTCGACGGGCGCCTGTTGATGGTGAACTCGCAGATGTTCGCCGAGCGCAGCGGCTATCCGGTCCGGCAGCCGTTCACGGTCAGCGCGCTGACCCCACCGCACATCTGATGTCCTAGGACGCCGTAGAGGGAGTGACGCGTGCTGCCCGAAGGACCACACCGGATCACGGTCAACGACGTCGAGCACTGGGTCCGGATCGAGGGGAGCGACGCCCCGGGCCGGCCGGTCGTGTTCGTCCACGGCGGACCGGGGGCGAACGCCGCGATCCTGGAGCAGACTGTCGGCCCGTATCTGGCCGCGTCGCATCCAGTCGTCTACTACGACCAGCGGGGCTGTGGCCGGTCCGGTCCGGCGCCCGGCTATTCGACCGACGACCTCGTGTCCGACCTCGACGGTCTGGTGGACGCGCTCGGCTTGGCGCCGGTGACGCTGGCCGGGTTCTCGTTCGGCGGGCAGGTGGCCGCCGAGTACGCGGTGCGCTATCCCGGTCGCGTGGACCGGCTGATCCTGGTCGCCCCGCTGATCCAGGGTCCGCTGCGGTGGGACAACCGTCTCGCGGCGATGGACGCGGTGGCCGATCCGGTGTTCCGTCAGCGGCTCCGGGCCGCCGCGCCGTCGGTGGAGTTCACCCTCGGCCACCACGCCTTCGGCGAACTGGCCGAGTTGTGGGCGGCGATGGACGAGCCGACGGGTGCGCGGTTCTCGTTGCACGATCCGGCGACGCGCCGCCCGCCGGGGTTGCCGGAGGGGGAGGGGCTCGCGCGCAACGTGGCGTTCTCCGAGGCGTTGCTGGCCGAACGGCGCGATGCTGCGCTGCTGGACGACCTGGCGGACGTGGACGTGCCGGCTCTCGTCATCGTCGGGCTCTACGACCGCAACGTCGGGGTGGACGCCTGCCGGGACATCGTGGACCGCATGCCAGACGCGCGATTGGCGGTCATGCTGCGCAGCGCGCACGCTCCGATCGAGGAACCCGAGGCGTACGCCGCGGCGATGACCGCATTTCTAGTGTCCTAGGACGTCCTACGCGGTGTGATGCCACATAGACCTATTAGCAGGAGCGCCTTCGGCGCACCGACTTAAAGGGGCCGCCCTTGTCGATCTTGAATTCGACGCATCGGTTCGCCGTCACCGGCGACGTGCTGGTCAAGCGGTACGCCTCGTGGGATCGCGGCGAGCACCTGCGGGAGTGGACGGT
>JABFYB010000018.1 GCA_013361475.1 Hamadaea sp. | reverse complement strand
TCACGCTAGGACGCGCCGGCGAGGTGTCGGCTCACGGCCGGGCAAGGTCGTGCTCACCCTCTAGGAAGCGCAGGCGGAAGCCGGGTCAGGAGCGGACGGGCAGGCCGATCGGGTTGATCTCCGGTATGGCCCGCGCGGCGGCTCGGGCCAGCGGCGTGAGCAGGTCGACCAGCCGGTCGGTCGGGCCGAGCGCGTGCCACGGCCGCATCGCGGCCTCATCGGTGATCCGCTCGATCCGCCGGTGTGCCTCGACCGCGCTCGTCGTGGCCGTCCCCGCCGAGGTCAGCCAGCCCCGCTGGTGGAGGCGGCCGACCGCCGCCGCCCACTCCTCATCGGTCCAGCCCCGGGCCGGTTGGAGCGTCTGGCGGGACAGGTCGAGCCCGGATCGCCAGGCCAACGCCTCGCAGCCGTCGAGCCCGGCCGTCACCAGGGCGGCCACGTGCCCGTCACCGCGATGCTCGCGCAGGATCGTGGCGGCCTGCCACAGCCGGGCGTACGGATCCGCCGGCATCGGCTGCGCGAGATTGGCCGCGCCCAGGACCCGCCCAGCCGTGTCGGCCGCCAGGGCAGCCCGGCTGAGCAGGTCGGCCGCCTCGGCGACGTGGTCCTCGCCGACTTCGGTGAGCAGCCGTCGAAGGGCCGCGACCGATCCGGACTGCCGCGCCTCCAGGGCTGCGGCGGGGGTGGCCCGGCTCCACACGTCAGGCAGAGCGCGGGCCACCGTCGCCGGGGCGAACCCGAAGAACGCGGCTACCACCGGGGCGGGACCGACTGGCCCGAGCACGGCGGCCCGCCCCGCGAAGTAGCCTCGCCAGAAACCCCGGAGGCCGGCCGCCTCGAACTGCTCGCGCGCCTCGGGCGCGAAGTAGGTCACCGCGTGGAGCGGTTCGAACAGTGTCCACATGCGACGCGCGAGATGCATGGGCTGACCCTAGTCGGCGTCCAGCGCGTGCTTACGCCGCAGGTACTTCTCCCGCCACTCCAGCGGCACGAACACCAGGGTGATCACGACGTCGGCGACGATCGCCCACAGGATGACGGTCCACGGGTCGAGGTGCGGCAGCCCGGCGCTCTCCGCCCAGCTCGTCGTGAGGCCGAGGGGCGGGAAACCCTCCCAGAACAGGAACCACAGCAGCGGGCCGAGGCCGACGGCGAGCCCGTAAGCCGTGTAGTGACCGGCGTGCGAGAAGCCGATGCCGAGCAGGATCGCCAGGATCAGGAAGACCACGACGGCGACCCGCTGGCCGCCCTGCGACGGGAAGCCGTCGGCGATCACCTCGCCGAGTGACTTGCCGCTGTTGAGCACCTGCCGCCAGAAGACCGCCAGGAGCACGATCACTCCGACGATGACGACGGCGAAGAGCAACCCCCGGAACACCTTCGCGCCGCCGCTGGCCTCTGTTTCGGACATGTCCTTGTCTCCTCCCCTTGGGGGCCGGCACGAAGAGGGGTCCCGGCCCCGAACGCCGACACGCTACTGGAAAGAGTCCACTCAGGCAGCGCGTCGCTGAGTGCCGCCGCGGCGGGCCGCCGATGCGCCCACAGATCGTCTCATCGAAGTAGATGCGCCACGACGTCCGGCCGAACCGAAGTCGGCGACCGAAGGGGTGACGTCGGCGTCGCACCCGGACGAAACCACGTGCAGCTCATAGGCCGTGTCGTCGAGTTCGGCCGAGCACTCGTGCCGAGTCGCGGCGAGATCCTCGAACTCGCCCGCGCTGACACCCGTCTGGAGCGCGTATGCGGCGAGGCGCTGAGCGCTGTCGGTGATCCGATCCTGACGGGCCCGCAGGGCCGTGGCCTGAGCCGCCAACGCCGCCCGCTCCCGGCGACGGCCTTCCAACCGCAGGTGCTCCGCCCGGCGACGGGCCTCGGCGGCGATGCCCCGCGCCCCGGACGCGACGGCGGCGTCGGGGTTGATCGGACGCGCCGCGATCTCCGCCCAGGCGAGATGCGCCGCCCGCTGCCGCTCGTGCATCCGGTCACGGCGTCGCGCGGCCTGTTGCGAGATGGACGGCAACGGCTGCCCGTCGGCGTCGCACCACGCGGCCAGCAGATTGAGCACCGTACGCTCGACGCGAGCGGGCGAGTCGCCCGCGAGCGGCACTCCCCGCGCCGAACTGCCGTCGGGGTCGTGGTCGAGGGCGTGGACGACGTCCAACGGGGTCCACCCGGCCTCGAAGAACCGGCTGATCCGGCGGCGCAGCTCGGGCGGCTGCAGTTCGCGCAGGCTCACCAGTTCGTAGAGCAGCCAGCGGACGGCCTGCTCCTGGGCGGCCCGCCCGACCGGTACGCGAGCGGGATCGATCGAGGAGTGGCCGAACGCCCAGTAGGGGTGGCACTCGGGGCAGCGGCGTTCACTGTCGCCCAGGTCGAACCTGCGCGTCTGCTGATCGCATCGGCCGCACCAGGGCGGCATCTCCATCGCCATGACCGGAACTCCCTGCTGTCTCAGGCAGCGGTTAGGGGTGAAGCACCTGTCACGGGCGACGATAACGGTGAGGTACGACAAAAACTCCGAGCGTTACCCGAACACGTGTCCCAAGAAAGCATCACCGCAGCTCAGTCAGGCTCGCCGGTTTAGCCGCAGAGGACGCGGGCACCTGCGTCGGCATGCGCGACATCGAACGGCTGCTGGCCGAGGAGTGCTCCGGCGTACGCGCCGAGGAATGGATCGAGAAGACCGACCCGGCCGACGACTCCCCCGTCGTCCGCATCCCGGTCACCTCCGCCGAGGCGGTCTCCGGCGCTGTGCGTACGGCGAGAGCGGCGAGCCGGGACTGGGCGCGTACCGCACCGGCTGACCGCGCCGCGGCGGTCGACCGGGCCGCGGACGGGCTTTCGGCGTACCAAGAGGAATTGGCCTGGTTGACCAAGCGCGAGATGGGCCGCCCGCTGGACGAGGCGCGGGCCGGGGTCGCCGCCGGCATCGCGACCCTGCGCCAGTACGCGCAGCTCGGCCCGGCGCATCGCGGCCGGAGCCTGGCCGGGGCCTGGAGCGCGACCGACCTGATGGTGCCTGAGCCGCGCGGCGTGGCGGCCGTGATCACGCCGTGGAACGATCCGGTGGCCGTCTCCTGTGGACTGATCGGGGCAGCGCTGGTCACCGGCAACACCGTGGTCTACAAGCCGAGCGAGCGGACGCCGGCCACCGGCTGGCTGCTGCACCGGCTCATCGCGGAAGAACTCCCGGACGGTGTGCTGACGCTCGTGAACGGCGGGGCCGAGGTGGGTGATCGGCTGGTACGCGAACCGCTGGACGTGATCGCGCACGTCGGCTCGACCGCCACCGGGCTCAGCATCCGCCGGGCCACGACGACGAAGGTCGTCCGGGAGAACGGCGGAAACGATCCACTGCTCGTCGACGAGGACGTCGACCCGGCGTGGGCAGCCGAGCAGGCGGCGACCGGCGCCTTCGCGAACTCGGGCCAGATCTGCGTGGCCGTGGAACGGATCTACGTCCACGAACGGATCGCGGCGTCTTTCCTGGCCGAGCTGGTCAAACGGGCCGAGGTGCTGGACCTGGCGCCCCTCGTGGACCGCCGCCTCCGCGACGAGGTGCACAGCCAGGTCGCGGAGGCGATCGCCGCAGGCGCGGCCGTCCAATGTGGCGGGGAGATCCCGGCGGGACCGGGCGCGTTCTACCCCGCGACGGTGCTGGCCGGATGCACCGAGCAGATGCGGCTGATGCGCGAGGAGACGTTCGGGCCAGTCGCCCCGGTCAGCGTGGTCGCGTCCTTCGAAGAAGGGCTGAGCCGGGCGGCGGCGGGCGAGTACGGGCTGGCCGCGACGGTGCTGACAGGGTCGCTGCGCCATGCCCAGGAAGCGTGGCGCGAACTACCGGTCGGCACGGTCAAGGTGAACTCGGTCTTCGGCGGGGCTCCGGCCGGAGCCGCCCATCCCCGTGGCGCCAGCGGGGACGGCTACGGCTACGGCCCGGAGCTGCTCGACGAGTTCACCGCGACGAAGGTCGTCCACTGGGAAGCGCCGCCAGTACCTCAGCCAGCTCCCCAGGCCGGCTGAACATCGGCCAGTGGTCGCCGGGCAGGTCCACCACGTCGGCCCCCTGGAGCTTCGCGAAGTACGGATGCCCCGCCGCGATCATGCCGCGTACCTGGTCGGCCGGGAACGAGCAGGTGATCAGAGTCTGCGGCAGGGTCGCGTACTCGGGCGTGTAGTGGACGCCCTGGGTCACCGAGGCGAACGGGTGCGGCCGACCCTCGGCTTGGAGATGCTCCGGGACCGGCACCAGGCCGTCGACCACCGAGGCCCGGGTCTGCTCCTGCTCCTCCGGCGAGGTCGTGTCGAACTGCGACATCCCGTCCGGCAGCGGCCCACTGTCCAGATAGACCACTCGCGCCACGCGGTCGGCGACCTGCCCGGCCGCCGTCGACACCACCATGCCGCCGTAACTGTGGCCGACCAGCACCACGTCCCGCAGATCGTCCTTCTCCAGCACCGCGACCACCTCGGCCACGTGCGCGTCAAGGTCCGTGCCCGGCTCCAGGCTCAGATCCAAGGGGTACGCCGAATGCCCGAGCGCGGTCAGCGGGCTCACCACGTCCCGCCAGGCCGACGCGCCGAGCCACATGCCGGGGACCAGTACGAATGTCGTCATACGGACCACGCTAGCCCCGATTGCGGACAGCTCCTGTCCCCGATTGTTCCGTGATCGTTGCGTCAGGCATGCTGTTTCATCGGACATTTCGCTCCGCGAAACAGCATGGGTGACGCAATGATCATGCGAGGAGGCTGCGTTCGAGGTCGCTGTGGCGACGCCCCCGCGGTGCGACCCGCAGCGCGCCGAGCCAGCCCTGCAACCGGCCGACAGCCTCCTCGACCGCGGCGATCTTGGCCGCCCCGACGTCTTCGAGGAGCCGGAACACGATCTCGCCGTCCGGGCGCTGCGCCCAGCCGCCGACGATCCGCCCGTCGCTCCACACTGTCGGCCCCACGTTGCCCGTGCGGTCGAACACCGCACCGGAGTGTTCGCCGAGGTACCACTCCCGCGTCGACCAGCCCATCGGCGTCGGGTCGAGCGCGGGCAGCAGCGCGACCCACGGCTCCGGCTCCGGTACCGGATCGGCGTCCTCCGGGAGGAGGAAACCGGGCTGACCGTCGAGGTCCACCTCGACCGCGCCGATCGCGGACAGCGCCTTGCGGGCCTGGGTGAGCGTCCAGCCGGCCCACCATTTCAGGTCGGACGCGGGCGCCGGGCCGAACGCGGCC
This sequence comes from Hamadaea sp., assembly GCA_013361475.1. Classification (GTDB taxonomy): domain Bacteria; phylum Actinomycetota; class Actinomycetes; order Mycobacteriales; family Micromonosporaceae; genus Hamadaea. The sequence continues at coordinate 2,847 of JABFYB010000018.1, read as the reverse complement.
AGCCACCGGCGAGCCAGCTCGGCGCGGGCCTCGTCCTCCCCCACCTCCGGTACGCCGCCCGGCACCCACTTCTCCATGGGCGACCAGGTCCACTGCGTGTTCGTCCACGTGCCCCCGGCGGGACGGCCCCGGGCGATCCGGCCCTCGGCGGCGAGCAGGAACAGAATCCAGGCAGTGATCGTCTGGGTGCTCGCGTACGGCTTGCCGGGCGCGATGGTGATCTGCGTACGCAGTCTCGGCTCGTCGACGGACAGCTGCGCCGCCGTCGCCTCGCCGCGCGCGGCCAGCGCCGCCAACGCGGCCTCTTCCAGCTCTGCGAGCCACGTCGCGTCCCCCACGCCCGCCTCGGTCAGCAGCTTGACGTACGTCTTGCGGGACTGCGCCGCCACGGCGACTCCGCAGGACCGCTGGATCGCCGGGACGAGGTCGAGCGGGGCGACGAACAGCGTACGCCGCATGCCGTGCAGGCGCAGGAGCGTGCGATCGGCGTACAACACCTGGTCGAGGGCGTCCACGGTGACGCCGGGCCAGCGCGCGAAGACCGACAGATACACCGTCGCCGGATCGGTGGCGTGCAGTACGCCCACCGCCCGCACCGCTTCGTCGATCGACGCCGCCGGGGTGCTGAGCCGATGCCGCCGGGCCAGTCGTGCTCGCCGCTCGGCGACGGTGATCGTCCGCATGCCCCGTTGATACCAGACCCCACCGACACCGCCCCGATGCACCGCCCCGCGTTGATCACGTCGCCAGGGCATTGATCATGGAGTTTCAGCCACGACACACCGGTCGATCACGCCCGTTAGTTCATGATCGCGCGGAAAAGGCGGGGGCGAAAGCGGAGGAAAAGGGTATGCAGGGGGTATGGCGAAGGAAGAGAGGTCCGCCGCGCTCGACCGCCTGCTCGACAGCGCGTACCGCGACGGCGGCAAGAAGAGCACGACCGAGCTGCGTTCCGAGGCCGAACGGGAGAAGGCGCCGTCCGGGCTGCTGGCCCGGCTCGACCTGGTGCCGGAGGGCGAGTACACCCGGGAGGGCCTGCTCAAGGCGTTGCCGGAGGAGGACGCCGATCTCTGGCGGGATCCGGAGTCGTTGCCGCTCTCCGAGCTGGACCGGGCCTTGGCGACGTACTCGTCGGACGGTCAGGCCGATGACGTGACCGGTGAGGACGCCGGGGCCGAGGAGGAGTTCGGCGAGCAGCCCTGGGCGTTGCAGGATCATGAGAAGGGCGATCCGGATCCGAATTCGGTCGAGGGCCGGCGGTTGCGTCCGTCGCCGGAGGGCCGCACCGGTCCCGGCTGATCGGGCGCATACCCTCGAACGCATGCGCACAGCGTTCGAGCAGGCTTGGGCGGCGCTCGGTGGCGGGGCCGCGCCCGCGTACACCGTCGGCGATCAGCCGGTGCTGGCCGCCGCGCTGCCCGTCGCCGACCTCGCGTTGGCGACGGTGGCCGCGTGCGCCTGCGCGGCCGCGGAGCTGATGCGTGCCCGTGGGGCCCAGGCACCCGAGGCGACGATCGACGCCGCCCGGGTCGCGACCGCGTTCACCAGCGAACGGCACCTGCGCCGCGCCGGGCAGTCCTTCGGGACGTTCGCGCCCGAGTCGGCCTTCTTCCGGGCGGCCGACGGCTGGGTGCGTACTCACGCGAACTACCCGCATCATCGCGAACGCCTCCACCGCGTCCTCGGCTCCGGCATCGCGGCGGCCGTCGCAGAACGGCCCGCGCTCGAGGTGGAGGAGCAGGTGCTGGCCGCGGGCGGCTTGGCGGTCGCGGTGCGTACCGCCGAAGACTGGGCGGCGTCCGCGCCCGGTCAGGCCGTCGCCCGCTTGCCGCTGATCGGCCGGCACGCCGATCCAGGGATACGCCGAAAGCAGCTCCCCGCGTTCACCGGTGATCGCCCGGCCGCCGGATACCGAGTGCTGGACCTGACGAGGGTGATCGCCGGTCCGGTCGCCACGCGTACGCTCGCCTTCCTGGGCGCCGACGTCCTCCGGATCGATCCGCCCCAGCTGCCGGAGCTGGAAGGACAGTGGCTGGACACCGGGATCGGCAAACGTTCCACCCAGCTCGACCTGGCCCGTCCCACCGATCACGCCGCCTTTGAGGAGCTGCTGGCCGACGCCGACGTGGTGGTGACCGGCTACCGGCCGGGCGCGCTGGACCGGTTCGGCCTGTCCCCCGCCGCCCTGCTCGACCGGCGGCCCGGCCTGGTCGTCGCACGGCTGTCGGCCTGGGGCGCCGAAGGACCGTGGTCCGGCCGACGTGGCTTCGACAGCCTGGTGCAGGCGGCCACCGGCATCGCGCTCGTCGAGGGCACAGTGGACAGACCCGGCGTACTGCCGGCGCAGGCGCTCGACCACGGCACCGGGTACCTCCTCGCCGCGGCCGTGCTGCGCGCGTTGGCCGAACAGGTCGCCACCGGCGCTGGTCACGTCGCCGAGCTCTGCCTTGCGCGTACCGGTAAATGGCTCTTGGAACTTCCCCCGCGCGAACAGCTGGCGGGCCGCGAGCCGGAACCGACGCTCACCACGGTGGGTGACCTGACCGTGGCCCAGCCCGCCTTCGGTTCCGGCTCGTGGCCCGAGGTGCGCTAGCCCTGATACTGCGCCACGATCTTCGTGAAGTCGTAGGGCTGCTGGGAGATCCCGCTGCAGGCGTCGGCGTCGGTCCCACTGCCGCAAGCGCGGTCCCTATTGATCGACCAGTACGCGAAGCGCCCGAGATGCTTGCTCTTGGCGTAGGTGAGCATCTGCTGGAAGTCCGCGACCGTGACGGTCTCGCCGGCCTCGTCGGTCTTGCCGTTCATCGACGAGAACCCGACGTGCGAGTACGCGACCGCGTCCGAATA
>JABFYB010000356.1 GCA_013361475.1 Hamadaea sp. | reverse complement strand
AGACGCTGGCGTGCTTGCGGTGCACCGCGCCGAACGCGTCGTCCACGTACGCGTCCCCGAACGCGGCGAGCTGGTCGGCGAACGCGCCCCGCTCGCCGGCGTCCTTGCTGGTCTCACCGGCGTTGAAGCGCAGGTTCTCCAGGAGCGCGACCTGCCCGTCGGCCAAGCCGGCGACGGCCGCCTGAGCGGACTCGCCTACGGTGTCCGTCGCGAAGGCGACGGGCGAGCCGAGCAGCTCGCCGAGCCGCTCCGCGACCGGCTGCAACGTGTACGCGGGGTCCGGAGCACCCTTCGGGCGGCCGAGGTGCGACATGACGACGACCTTCGCGCCCGCGTCCCGCAGGGCCACGATGGTCGGCAGGACGGCCCGGATGCGGCCGTCGTCAGCGATTTCCGCCGGGTCCGATCCCTTGACGAAGGGGACGTTCAGGTCGGCGCGCACGAGCACGCGCCGACCCGAGACTCCCTCGTCCAGCAGAGTGTCGAGGGATTTGATCGTCACAGCGAGGCGCCCACGAACTTCACGAGGTCGACCAGGCGGTTCGAGTAGCCCCACTCGTTGTCGTACCAGCCGACGACCTTCACCAGGTTGCCCCCGGTGACCTTGGTCAGGCCGGCGTCGAAGATGCAGGACGCCGGGTCGGTGACGATGTCCGAGGAGACGATGTCGTCCTCGGTGTAGGTCAGGTAGCCCTGGAGCGCACCCTCCGACGCGGCCTTCACCGCGGCGTTGACCTCCTCGACCGTGGTGTCACGGGCCGCGGTGAAGGTCAGGTCGGTCGCCGAGCCGGTCGGGATCGGCACGCGCATCGCGAAGCCGTCGAGCTTGCCCTTCAGCTCCGGCAGCACCAGGCCGATCGCCTTCGCGGCACCGGTCGACGTCGGGACGACGTTGACGGCGGCGGCGCGGGCCCGGCGCAGGTCCTTGTGCGGGCCGTCCTGCAGGTTCTGGTCCTGCGTGTACGCGTGGATCGTGGTCATCAGACCCTTCTCGATGCCGATCGCGTCGTTGAGCGCCTTGGCCATCGGGGCCAGGCAGTTCGTCGTGCACGAGGCGTTCGAGATGATCGTGTGCGCGGCCGGGTCGTACTTGTCCTGGTTCACGCCCATGACGAGGGTGATGTCCTCGCCCTTGGCCGGAGCCGAGATGATGACCTTCTTCGCGCCGTTGTCGGCGTGCACCTTGGCCTTGGCGGCGTCGGTGAACAGACCGGTCGACTCGATGACGACGTCGGCGCCCAGGTCGCCCCAGGGGAGCTTGGCGGGGTCGCGCTCGGAGAACACCTTGAACGACTTGCCGTTGACGGTGATGTCCTCGTCGGTCGCCTTCACCTCGTACGGCAGCCGGCCCAGAATGCTGTCGTACTTCAGCAGGTGCGCCAGGGTCGCGTTGTCGGTCAGGTCGTTCGCGGCGACCAGCTCGATGTCCGCGCCCGACTGCAGCAGCGCCCGGTAGAAGTTCCGGCCGATACGGCCGAACCCGTTGATGCCAACCCGGATGGTCACGTGTCCCATCTCCTCGCTAGCGCCGGCGCTGACGGCCGGCGGCCGATATTTCTGTCCGGCAGCGTCGCCTTCCGTTCCGACCCTATCCCAACGACTGTGTCCCAGGTCCGCGGGGCGGAGTCATTCATCGCCCAGGTCCGCCGAGGTCGAGACCGCCGCTCCCGTCGGGCACCGGTCGGGCCGGTAGACGGCCCTCCCTGCCGGCTTCGCGGGCTGTCGCATCGCGCGACATGGTCAACTCACCCATCGCCGCGGGTCGCGCTCCGCTGCCGCGAAGATCGTCGGCTGCCGACGATCTTGGGCCTCTCAGCGCCTTGATCGTCGGCTGCCGACGACATTGACGCGAGTAGGTGGGTCAGACGCTCAGCATGTCGGGGGTGACGGCGGCTTCGGTGTCCGGGATGCCGAGGTCGCGGGCCCGCTTGTCGGCCAGCGCCAGCAGACGGCGGATCCGGCCCGCGATCGCGTCCTTGGTCAGCGGTGGGTCGGCGAGCGCGCCCAGCTCCTCCAGCGACGCCTGCCGGTGCTCCAGCCGCAGGCGGCCGGCGCTCGTCAGGTGCCCGGGGGCGTCGTCGGCGAGGATCTCGAGCGCCCGAGTCACCCGGGCCGCGGCCGCGACCGCCGCCCGCGCGGAGCGCCGCAGGTTCGCGTCGTCGAAGTTGGCCAGCCGGTTGGCCGTCGCCCGCACCTCACGGCGTACCCGTCGCTCCTCCCAGGCGAGCACACTCGCGTGCGCGCCGACCCGGGCGAGCAGCGCGGCGATCGCGTCGCCGTCCTTGACCACGACCCGGTCCACGCCGCGGACCTCGCGGGCCTTGGCGGTCGTGATGCCCAGCCGCCGCGCCGACCCGACCAGCGCGAGCGCCGACTCCGGACCGGGGCAGGTGATCTCCAGCGCGCAGGACCGGCCCGGCTCGGTCAGCGAGCCGTGCGCGAGGAACGCTCCCCGCCACGCCGCGACCTGGCAGCACATGTTGCCGGAGACGACGTGCGGGGGCAGGCCCCGGACCGGGCGGCCACGCACGTCGAGCAGGCCGGTCTGCCGGGCCAGCGCCTCGCCGTCCTTGACGACGCGGACGATGTAATGACTGCCCTTGCGCAGTCCACCGGAGGCGAGGATGTGGATCTCGCTCGGGTACCCGTAAAGGTCGGCCACGGTGGCCCGCAGTCGCCGGGCGACCGCCCCGGTGTCGAGTTCCGCCTCGACGACGACCCGGCCCGAGACGATGTGCAACCCGCCCGCGAACCGCAGCAGCGCGGCCATCTCCGCCCGCCGGCAGCACGGCTTGGGCACGTCCACCCGGCTCAGCTCGTCCTTGACCGCCGCGGTCATCGCCATCGTGTCACTCCACCTCATGCCTCGTGCTTCGGGTCGCCTCGGGCGCTCAGGCCACGCCCGGCGCCGCGCTCCTGCGCGCCGGTCGTCAGTGCTTAACGAGCGGTGCGGCGGCTCCGCACTGCCTTTCTCCGCCAACACTCCGCGTTCCTCACGCGTTCCCCGCTCCGAACAGTGGCTCCAGGGCCTTGGCCAGGGCGGGCGGATCGTGCCTCGGCACATTCCGGCCGACGGCGAGCCGGCCGAGGGCGAGCCGCGCGCCCAACGACCGCGCCGCTGCCCCGACCGTCGCCGGATCCTCGACGGCGTCGCCGTCAGCAAGAACAATATCTGCCCGGAAATCAGGCAAGTAACGGGTCAACGCCCCGAGATGGTCGGCGAGCGACAAACCACCGGTTTCGCCCTCAGCCGCCAGATTCAAGGTGATCAACCGTTTTGCCCGAGTCTTCACGACCGCCGCCGCCAGCTCCGGAACCAGCAGATGCGGGATGACGCTGGTGTACCAGCTCCCCGGCCCGAACAGCAGCCAATCAGCCGACAGCACTGCGGCCACCGCCTCCGGGCAGGCCTGCGGCGCCGGGGGCAGGAGGCGTACCACCTCGATGTCGCCAGGCGACACCGCGATCTCATGCTGGCCCTGGATGGTGACCAACTCCTGCGGCCGGGCGGGATCACCGCCCCGGATGTCGGCCTCCAGCGTGACGGGCAACCGGCACATCGGCAGCACCCGCCCCTGGGCACGGACCATCGCGGCCCCGTGCTCCAGCGCGGTCACCGGGTCGCCGAACTGCTCCATCAGGCCCAGCAGCACGATGTTGCCGACGGGGTGACCGGCGAGGGCGTCCGTCCCGGCGAAACGGTGCTGGAACAAGTCCGCCGACCGGCGGCTCACCGGGTCGTCGGCGGCCAGCGCCGCCAACGCCTGCCGCAGATCCCCCGGTGGCAACGCCCCGCGGTCCAGGCGCAGCCGGCCACTGGACCCGCCGTTGTCCCCGACCGTGACGATCGCGGTGATGTCGAGCGGCGTGGGGATCGCCCGCAGCGCCCGCAACGACGCCGACAGGCCGGTCCCGCCTCCGAAGGCGACGATCCTCACTCGCGCCCCAGATCCCGGTGCTGGGCGCTCGCCACCACCCGCAACTCCCGCAGACGCCGCGCCAGCTCCTCGGCGATCGCGACACTGCGGTGCTTACCGCCGGTGCAACCGACGGCGACGGTGAGGTAGCGCTTGCCCTCCCGTTCGAATCCCGGCGCGGTCGCGTTGATCAGGCGGGCGTACGTCTCGACGAAGGTCGCCGCACCCCGCTGGCCCAGCACGTAACGACTGACGTCACCGTCGCGGCCGCTGTGGTCGCGCAGCTCCGGCACCCAGAACGGGTTCGGCAGGAAACGTGCGTCCAGCACGAAATCGGCGTCCGGCGGCAGACCGTACTTGAACCCGAAGGACAGCACGGTGACGCGCAACTTCAGCGCGTCCTCGCCGGCGAACAACTCCTCGACCCGGCTGCGCAGCTGGTTCACGTTCAGGTGACTGGTGTCGATGACGACGTCGGCGAGATCCCGGGCCTCGGCGAGCAGCTCCCGCTCGGCCGCGATCCCGTCGGACAACCGGCCGTTGCCCTGCAACGGGTGCGACCGGCGGACGTTCTCGAACCGGCGGATCAGCACGTCGTCGTCGGCGTCCACGAAGACCACGCGCGGGGCGAACCCCCGCTCGCGCAACGCCTTGACCGCCCCGGCGAGATCCGTCGAGAAAGCGCGGCTACGCACGTCGAGCACCATCGCCGTCTGACGGGCCGCCCCGCCGGCCGCGTGCGCCAGCTCGGCCATCTGCACCATCAGCGTCTGCGGAAGATTGTCGACGACGTAGTAGCCGACATTCTCCAGCGCCCGGGCGACGGTCGACCGGCCACCGCCGGACACCCCCGTCACGATCACCAAGTCGGTCTGCGACCGCGAGACCGCCTCCGCGGCCGAGGTCTCGGCTTCCGTCACCGCTTGCCACTCCCCTGCCCGCATCCCCGCGCACGACCCGGCAGGCCGCGGCGCCCCGCCGGAGAGTCTACCGAGGTGGTTCGGGGGTCTGATCGGTGGCTTTGGGGTCGCTGTCGGGTTCGGTCTCGCCGTGCAGGGCCGCGAGCACCGCCGCCGCCGTCCGCGGCCCCATGCCGGGCACCGACGCGATCTCCTCCAGCGACGCCGCCCCCAGCTTTTTGACCGAGCCGAAATGGCGGAGGAGGGCCTTACGGCGTACCTCGCCGAGGCCGGGGACCTCGTCGAGCGCCGAGGTCGTCATGCGCTTCGACCGCCGCTGGCGGTGGAACGTGATGGCGAACCGGTGGGCCTCGTCGCGTACGCGTTGAAGCAGGTAGAGCCCCTCCGAACTGCGCGACAGGATGACCGGCAGATCGTCGTCGGGGAGCCACACCTCCTCCAGCCGCTTGGCCAGCCCGCAGACGGCGACGTCGACGACGCCCAGCTCGGCGAGCACCGAGGCGGCCGCGTTGACCTGGGGCTGGCCACCGTCGACCACGACCAGCTGCGGCGGGTACGCGAACTTCTTCGCCCGCCCGTCGTCGTCCAGCGACGGTTCGGCGTCCCGCTCGGCCAGGTACGCCGCGAAGCGCCGCCGGATGACCTCGGAGATCGCCGAGACGTCGTCGGTCGCGCCCTTGATGATGAAGCGGCGGTATTCGCTCTTCCGGGCGAGCCCATCTTCGAAGACGACCATGCTGGCGACGACGTCGGTGCCCTGGATCTGGGAGATGTCGAAGCACTCGACGCGCAGTGGCGCGGTCGGCAGGGCGAGTGCCTCGGCGATCTCCTCCAACGCGGCGCTACGCGCCGTGAGGTCGGTGGCCCGCCGCAGCTTGTGCCGGGTCAGCGCCTCCGCCGCGTTGCGGGCGACCGTCTCCATCAGCGTCTTCTTGTCCCCGCGCTGCGGTACGCGCAGCGACACCCGTGATCCGCGCCGATCGGCCAGCCAGGCTTCCAACGCGTCGGCGTCGGCGGGTAGTTCCGGGACGAGCACTTCGCGCGGGACGTCGGCGCCCTCGGCGGTGTCGCCGTAGATCTGCGAGCAGAAGTGGTGCACGAGGTCGCCCGTGGTGAGCTGCTCGGTCTTCTCGACGACCCAGCCGCGCTGGCCGCGCACCCGGCCGCCGCGCACGTGGAAGACCTGGACCGCCGCTTCGAGCTGGTCCTCCGCGAAGGCCACCACGTCGGCGTCGGTGCCGTCACCGAGGACGACCGCCTGCTTCTCCAGCGCCTTGCGGGCGGCGCCGAGGTCGTCACGGAGCCGGGCGGCCCGCTCGTAGTCCATCTCGGACGAAGCGGCGAACATCTCCCGCTCCAGCCGCTTGAGCAGCTTGTCGGTGCCGCCCGCCATGAAGTCGCAGAACTCGTCGACGATCGCCCGGTGTTCCGCGGCGCTGACCCGGCCGACGCACGGCGCGGAGCACTTGCCGATGTAGCCGAGCAGACAGGGCCGGTCGATCTGATGCGCCCGCTTGAACACCCCGGCACTGCACGTGCGGGCCGGGAAGACCCGCAGCAGGAGGTCGAGCGTCTCGCGGATGGCCCACGCGTGCGAGTAAGGGCCGAAATAGCGCACGCCCTTACGCTTCGCGCCTCGCATCACCTGCAGGCGCGGGTATTCCTCGTCGAGGGTGACCGCCAGGAACGGGTACGACTTGTCGTCGCGGTATTTGACGTTGAACCGCGGGTCGAACTCCTTGATCCAGGCGTATTCGAGCTGGAGCGCCTCCACCTCGGTGCCGACCGTCACCCAGTCCACTGAGGATGCGGTGGTGACCATCTGCTGCGTCCGGGGGTGCAGCGACCACAGGTCGGCGAAGTAGGAGTTGAGCCGTTGGCGCAGGCTCTTGGCCTTGCCGACGTAGATCACCCGGCCGCTCGGGTCGCGGAACCGGTAGACGCCCGGCGACTCCGGAATGGTGCCGGTGGCAGGGCGGTACGTCGAAGGATCGGCCACGCCGCAAGCCTACTCAGGACGGCCGACAAGATCGCTTCGCTGCCCCGCCACCGGCGGGGATCACTTGAGCTTGATGTCGGTGCCCTCGACGACGATCGTCTTCTCGGCCAGCGCCTTGGTCGCGGGCGGGCTCACCACTGAGCCGTCCGTGATGGAGAACTTGCTGAAGTGGCAGTCGCAGTTGATGGTGCCGTTCGCCACCCCGGACAGCGGGCACTGCTGGTGGGTGCACATGCTGTCGAAGGCTTTGAAGGTGCCGGCCGTCGGCTGGGTGACGACCACACCGGCGGCGGCGATGATCTTGCCACCGCCGACCGGGATGTCACCGGTCTGCGCGATCGCGGTGCCGCCGCTGCCACCTCCGGTGCTGCCGGTGCTGCCGCTGGTGGCTCCGGCGGTCGCGCCCGTGGTGCCGCCGCCAGCTGCAGTGGTGGTGGCGGTGCTGGGGGTCTCCTCGGCCGAACAGGCGGTGAGCAGGGCCGCCGCGCCGACCGCGCCCGCGGAGGCGAACAGCGTACGGCGGGAGGTGGATGGGGTGTTCTCGGTCCGCTCGGTCATTTCAGCCAGGTTAGTGGCCGAAAATCGCGGTGTAAGTAGTTGAACCATCACAATTTCCTGTGGCACATCTCGCTCCCCGGACGGCACGATCACGTCACCCCGGCGGGCTCGTTGGAGCACGTGATGAAACTGATCACCACGCCCGACCAGGCGCTGCGGCAGGCGACCGCGTCCTGGTTCTCGGCCCGGCCGGCCCGCGACACCGAGCTGGTCCACGTCGCCTTCTTCGGCCAGTTCACGCCCGTCCAGGGCGCGCCGGTCGTCGGCACGGCGATCGCGGCGCTCTCCGGCGACCCGCGCTTCGTCTTCACCGTCATCGGCTCCGGCCCCGACCTGCCCGCCACGCGTACGGCGGCCGCCCCGAACGCCTGGGTCACCTGGCGGGAGTGGGTCGCCGCGCACGAGCTGCCCGACCTGATCGCCGGGCACGACGTCTGCCTGGGCATCTTCGGCACGTCACGGCGAGCGCTGTCGGTTGTGCCGACCGAGGTCTACCAAGCCGCCGCGGCGGGCTGCGCGGTCGTCACCTCCGACACCGCCCCGCAACGGGCAGCCTTCGGTGACGCCGCCGTGCTCGTGCCCGCAGGCGACCCGGCCGCCCTCGCCTCGGCGCTCCGGCTGCTCGCCGACGAGCCCGACGAGCTCACCCGACTCCGGAAGGCCGCCCGGGATCGGGCTCGGGAGCGCTTCGGCGC
>JABFYB010000325.1 GCA_013361475.1 Hamadaea sp. | reverse complement strand
CAGGCCCGGGGCAAGGATCAGCCCCGCGATCATCAATGCGAACGGGCCGACGGCACTGATCCAGCTGTCGAGATAGCCCAGCACCACGACCATCGCGACCTGGAATGACATCAGCTGCCAACGGAACGTCATGGTGCGCCAGCATTCCATGTTCCGGCGCCGCCCGCGGACCGCGCACGACGCTTCACGGTGTGTCGCTGCAGCCGGTCACGCAGTCGTGCTGCTCAACCCATGAACCGGCTAGTCACTGCAGTCGCCGGGCACCTATTCCTGCGGGCCGGCCTCGTAGAGGCGGGTGGCTTGCAGAAAGGCCACCGTGTCGGCGAACTGTTCATCGGTGAGGACGGGACCGACAGTCTTGCGCGGCCCAACGACTCGGTCGGCTTGCCGCTGCACCGGCGTTTCGACCTCCGTCCCATCCACCAGCCTCACAACGATCGCCTCCCGCACCGTCGCCAGTCCGGAAATGCGGGCCGGGCGGCTATAGACGTCGGCCACGTCGGCCCACGGGAGCGTCCGCGTCCGCAGGACGCGAACTATCCGGACCTGCCGGGCCCGGACGTAGATGCCGGTGCGATACATCCGCCACACGTAGACCAGCATCAACGTCAAGAACCCGCCCACGAACGCGGCCTCTGCCACACGAAACTCTTGCTGGACGGCACTGCGCGCGAACGCGGCGGCAAACGCCAGGATGATCGCGCCGAAGCCCAGGATGAGCCACTGTGCTGGACCGGCTGGATTAACGCGCCGCCAACGTCTCACCACGACATCGTCGCCGCCCATGTCAACCCGACCACGGCGGAGCAGGCCATGGACCCTCGCCGCCTGCCCGTGCTCGATCAAGCCAGCCGGAGCCCCGCGATTTCGTTGGGTCACAGCGCATCGATCCGGCGCGAAACTGAATCGCAATTCCACGCCCGGCTCGACGAGAACGGAAGGGCACCTACATGTTCAGACCCTCCCTTCGTACCCTCGCACGCGTACTTCTGGCCGCCGTCTTGGTGGTCTCCGCATCGGCGTTGCCCGCGCCGGTGTCGGCCGCCGGAACTCGACCGCTGTTCCAGCTGCCGTTCCCCTGCGGTGATCGCTGGTTGATGGACACCTATCCAGGACACGGCGACTACAAAATCGACATGACGCATTCCAGCGGCAACAGCCTGGGCCGCGCCATCCTCGCGTCAGCCTCCGGAACGGTGTCCTTCGCCGGGTGGGGGGACAGCGGCGGCTGGTGGGTGATGATCGACCACGGCGGCGGCTGGCAGACCCAATACCTGCACATGCAGTACGCGCCGAGCGTCAGCCAGGGCCAATGGGTGGCCCGCGGCCAGCGGATCGGATACGTCGGCAGCACCGGCGACTCCACCGGACCCCACCTGCACTACGTCCAGTATCGCGACGGCGCTCGTACCGAGGCGTACTTCAACGGCGTGCCCTCGGGCATGACCACCGATTACAGCGCCGCGCGATACATCACCAGCTACAACGGGTGCTCGCAGCCCGGGGAAGTCTCCGACTTCAACGGCGACGGCCGGGCGGACGTGATCGGCGTCGACTCCGGCGGTGACATGCTCTTCTACCCGAACAACGGGGGAGTCTTCGGCGCCACCGTGCAGATCGGCCAAGGCTGGGGAACCTTCCGTCAGGTCATGGCGGCCGACTTCTCCGGCGATGGTCACGCTGACATCCTTGGTGTCGACTCCGGCGGGTACTTCTGGTATTACCCGAACAACGGCAACGCCATCTCCACGACGACGCGTCGCCAGCTCGGCCAGGGTTGGGGCACGTTCAAGTTCGTCATGGCGGCCGACTTCTCCGGCGACGGTCACGCCGACATCCTGGGCGTCGACTCGAGCGGCGACCTCTGGTATTACCCCAACAACGGCAACGCGATCTCGACCACGACGCGCGTCCAGCTCGGCCAGGGCTGGGGCACGTTCAAGCACGTCTTCGCAGCCGACTTCTCCGGCGACGGGCAGTCCGACGTCCTCGGCGTCGATTCAGGCGGATATCTCTGGTACTACCCGAAGAACGGCACTACCATCTCGACGTCGACGCGGGTTCAGCTCGGCCAGGGCTGGGGTACGTTCAAGCACGTCTTCGCCTCGGACTTCTCCGGCGACGGCCACGCTGACATCCTTGGTGTCGACTCCGGCGGGTACCTGCGTTATTACCCGAACAACGGCAACGCCATCTCCAGTGCGACGAGCAAGCAGATCGGTCAAGGCTGGGGCACGTTCAAGCAGGTCATGTAGGACGCTGATGGGCGGCGGCCTCGGTCGCCGCCCATCACAGCTCGTTCGAAGCCCGGCGGACACGTTCGGGTGTAAATCGAAGTTAGGCGATGTAGGATGAGTCGTCTCCGTCAGCGAGTGCCGCGCCAACCCACGGCCGGTCACTTGACTCGCTTGTTCGCCCGGTCGGCGAAGGAGACAGCCCACTCCGCGACTCCATTACCCGGACGCCACATCCCGATGGAGGTCATATGCGTCGCTTGCGTTCCCTGACAGCGTTGGCACTGCTGGCCGCCGGCACTGCCGTCGCTCTGCCCTCCCCGGCGCAGGCTGCTCCGCTCGACATGACGTGCACTCCGCCGAGCAGCAACGTGAGCACCTATAGCCCGGCCCTGACGAGTACGCCGCAAACGGTCACCTCGACCATCACCGCACTGTGGGGGCCGTGCACGTCGGCGTCGCAGCCGGCGATCACCTCCGGCTACCGCTCGGCGACGGTCCCGTTCACCGGTAGCTGTCTGGAACTGCTGCAACCCGCCACGCTCACCACCACCATCACGTGGAACACCGGCCAAACGAGCACGGTGACCACGAACTACCTTGGCGCGATCGCCGGAGCGGTCTTCACGGTGACCTCCACCGGCACGGTCACGGGCGGCCTGTTCGCCGGAGACTCCGTCGTCATCAACCTCACCGGCCCCAGCGCGGACATCGCCCTGTGCACGGCCGGTCTCGGCACAGTCAGCAGCATCTACATGCTCGGGACGCTGGTCATCAGCTGACCTCGTGGGGAGGAGACCTTCATATGGCATCCATGTTCACCCGTCGTCTGGTCCCGGCCGTTCTCCTGACCGGTGCCATGACGGCAACCCTGATCGCCGCGCTGCAGACTGCGGCCCACGCGGACGTCCTCGACGTGTCGTGCATCCCGCCGAGCAGCACGACCACCACTTACGAGCCGCCGTTGACCACCACCGCACAGCAGGTGACGGTATCGAGCAACACCGAATTCGGGCCGTGCGTCTCTGCGACCGTCGCCGGTCTGACCGCGGGGCGACGAACGGCGGTGTCCGTACGGACGATGTCGTGTGCGGATCTGCTGACCTCCAGCACGGTGCAGTACGACGTCACCTGGATCATCGACGGTGTCGAAGGCGCCAGCAGCACGTTGTTGGTCAACACGGTCACGACCATTGTCGGCGGTGTCGCGCAGCAGACCCAGACCGGCACCGTCGTCGACGGACTGTTCGAGGGCGACAGCGTGCTGCGTACGAGTCAGGCACCGGCGACACAGATCGCGCTGTGCACCGCTGGGCTCGGCCAGGTGTCAAGCTTCTATACGGTCGGCACGTTGACGATCACGTCCCTCACCTGACAGCGGTAGCGAACTCAGCGCCGTGCGTTCAGCCCGGTTGTCCCAGGCGGCGGATCTCAGCGCGGGCGTGGTCCACCTCCGGTGTCTCGGCGCCGTGCGCGTCGGCGATGGCGTTGGCGAGGTCTTGCGCGCCGCTGATGAGGTGCCGGGCCTGACGCCGGTTGTGGAGGCGTTTGGCGTACTGGCGGCGGTCCTTGCGAAGTCCGCTGACGGCCTGGAGGAGAGGCGGGTCGACGGCTCCCGTGCCGAGTTCAGGGGTGAGGATGGCGCGGGTCCACCGGCGTTCGGTGGTCGCGGCGCGGCGGAGAACGTAGAACAGGGCGGGCAGCTCGATCGCGGCGAACACGAACGGCAGCACGAGGGTGAGTGCCGGGTTGTTCGCGCCGAGTCCGCGTGAGTCGTCCCAGCCGAAGTGGAACACCATCGCCATCAGCATGGTCAGGATGCCGCGCAGCGGTTTGCGGTCGCCGGGCACCCGGCCGAGCAGCCACATCAGACCGGCGCAGAAGATGGCGCTGAACAGGGCATGCGACACGATGCCGGCCAGGCCGCGAAAAACGAAGATCTTCAGTGCGGCGCCGACCTGGCCGACGCCGAAGGTCTGGGTGGCGGCGTTGTACGCGTAGAGGATGTCCTCGGCGACTTGGAAGCCCAGGCCGATGAACGCGCCGATGATGAAGCCGTCGTAGGCGCTGCGGACCAGTTTCGGGGCCAGGCCGATGAGCAGGATCAGCCCGAGCGCTTTGCTGAATTCCTCGTTGATCGGCGCGGTCAGGCCGGCGGCCCAGCGGTCGGCGAAGTCGGTCCCGCCGATCTTGGTCCAGATCTCCAGCAGGGCGTTGTTGGCCGGCAGTGAGATCCAGAAGGTGGCTGCCGTGCCGCCCCAGACGAAGGCGGAGGCGAGTAGCCTGCTCGGCTGCGCGGTGTACCGGTTGTGGTGGCTGAGCAAGAGCAGCCACGGCACGAGGTAGAGGGAGAACATAAGCACGCCGGTCGTCAGCGCCGGGGCGTAGAAGCCGGGGTTGGCGCCGAAGTAGCGCAGCAAGGTGATGAGGCCGATGCCGACGCCGAGCGCGTACACCCAGAAGGCAGCGTTGCGGGGCTGCGGGAGCCGGAACGGCTGTCCCCAGCCGGACTGTTCGATCGCGTCGAGCTGGGCCTGCTTGGCCGACGGGCCGGCTGGTGTCTCCGGGGTGCTCGTCGTCGTGGTCATCGATCGGCTCCGGGCGTGATGCTGTCCAGCACGGCGGTGATCGTGTTCTGGTTCTGGGCCAGCTGCCCTGGGGCGCCGCGGACGCGGACCAGCAGCGCGGGCGCCGCATTCACGGCGTCCTGGGCCCCGGTGGACATCTTGAACGCCACGTCCAGGCCGTCCCCGCTGGGGCCGCTGCTGGTCTGGCTGACCCCGACCAGCCCCGAGCTGGTGGTGATCGTGCCACGGGACCCGCTGGCCAGGACCGGTTCGGTTTGCTCGGCTCGCTGCACCTGATCGAGAAACTCCGTCGCGCTGCCGGTGAAGGCGACACCGGTGAACTCGATCGTGGTGCCACCGCCGGCGATCAGGGTCTCCAGCGAGGTCGCGCTGGTGGGCAGGCCACTGGTCAGCGTGCCCTTCTGCAGCTGCCAGCCCACCGGCGGCACTGCTGTCGCGCCGTCGCCGAGGTCGAGGAGCTGACCGGCGGTGATCTGGTTGCGCCACGGGATCGCCGCCGCGATGGCCTGCCAGCCGTAGATGAGCAGGAGTGCGACCACCAGGACGAACAGGGCCGGTAGCAAGGTGCGCCGGTCCAGCCCGAGGAGCCGGTTCTCGACCGGCACCCAGCCGTCGGGCGGGCGCTGCGCATCGACGGTCACGGCCGGCTCCTCCCGTGGGCTGTGATCACGTTCTATCAGCCTCGTGGCAAGAATGTGGCTATTTGTGTCGTATTTGCTGATGGGAGCTGACCTGGTCAGGCCGAACCGGACCGCGATCTGCGGCCGGATTCGCGAGCCGGCTCTTCCGCCTTGACCTAGAGCGCGCTCCAGGTCGCATAGTGACCCCCGTACGCATTGGAGCGCTCCCAAATGGAGCGGCAGAACAGCATGGATGGGAAACCGATGAAGCGAGTACTGGGCCGAAGCGGCATCGAGGTCAGCGCCCTGGGCCTCGGCTGCTGGGCCATCGGCGGCCCGTACGCCGGGGGAGCGAACCAGTACGGCTGGGGACACGTCGACGACGCCGAATCGATCCGCGCGATCCGGCGGGCTCTCGATCTGGGAGTGACCTTCTTCGACACGGCCAGCAGCTACGGCGCCGGCCACAGCGAGACGGTGCTCGGTCAGGCCTTGGGCGGTGACCGTGACCAGGTGGTCATCGCCACCAAATGGGGCTGGACCTTCGACGAGGCGACCAGGGAGGCGGGCGGAGCCGACAGCAGCATCGCCTACCTGCGCAGCTGCCTGGACGGGTCGCTACGGCGGCTGGGCACCGACTACGTCGACCTGTACCAACTCCACCTCGGCGACCTGCCCGTCACAGAGGCGCTCGAAATGATCGAGCCGCTGGAAGACCTCGTGGCGGCCGGGAAGATCCGCGCCTACGGGTGGAGCACCGACGATCCGCAGCGCGCCGAAGCGTTCGCCGCAGCCGGTACGCACTGCACCGCGATCCAGTACGACATGTCTGTGCTGGCCGACCGCCCGCGGATGGTCGCGTGCTGCGAGCAGGCGGAGCAGGCCGGCATCAACCGAGGTCCGCTAGCGATGGGACTGCTGAGCGGAAAATACGCCGACGGCCGGAAAGTCGCCGCCGACGATGTGCGCTCGCAAGGCTACGAATGGCTGACGTACTTCCACGACGGTGCGGCGGCACCGCGATGGCAGGCCCGGGTCGAGGCACTACGCGAGGTGTTCGCCACGGGCGGCCGCACCCCGACGCAGGGGGCCCTGGCCTGGCTGTGGGCCCGCAGCCAGACCACCATCCCCATCCCCGGATTCCGTGACACGGCCCAGGTCGAGCAGAACGCGGCCGCGCTCACCTTCGGCCCGCTCCGTGCACGCGAGTTCGCCGAGGTCGAGGACCTGCTGTCCGACTTGCGTACCAGCTGAGGCGCCGCGGCGGTGGCCGGACGGATCGGGTTCAGCGTTGCGGAGCGCGGGACTCGGCATCGGATCGCAGCGGCAGCTTCGCGACCGCGGCGACCAGTTCGCCCCGATCGAAACTCGCCGTCGGCAGCGCCCCGGTCCGCGCGTACCGCAGAAGGCCGCCGGAATCGACGAGGAACGTGCCGCTGTGCTGCATCAGCAGCCGCCGTTCCAGGCCCGCGGCCCGGTGTGCCGCATCACCGTGGGAGGAGACCACCCGCAGCCCGCCTGCCTTCCGCTGAACCCGGACGGCGTCGGCGACCTCACCCGGCACGATCACAACCGGCGCGACATCGCGCTCGGCGAGCACGTCGCGCAGCTCCGCCAGCGCCCGGACATGGTGCAGGCAGACGAGGCAGTTGTGCGCGCGCATGAAGAACAGCACGGCGGGACGACCGGTGCGGACCTGCTCTAGATCGGTCCGGAGGCCGTCCGGGTCGACGACGGGCAGGGCGGGGAAGGGAAGGCCGAGTACGGGCGGCATCGAGGTGTCCTCCGGGAAGGGAATGATCGGTCGTGCGGTGACCAGTCCACCCGACGGAACCGGCGAGCGTCCAAGACCATCTCGGTCGGCCCGATACCGTGCCGGTATCGTTGCCGCTCATGGACCTGCGTAGCCTGCGCTACTTCGTCGCGGTCGCTGAAGAACGCCACTTCGGCCGGGCCGCGCGGCGGCTGCACATGGCCCAGCCGCCGCTGAGCAGGTCGGTCAAGGACCTCGAGACCCGGCTCGGCCACCTGCTGCTGCACCGGTCACCGGCCGGTGTCAGCCTCACCCCGGCCGGAGAAGCCCTGTACGCCGAGGCCCGCGAGCTCATCGCCCAAGCCGACCGCATCCCAGAACGGGTGGCGGCCGCCGCCGGCACCCCGACCCTCGTCGTCGGCGTACTCGCCGACAGCGCCGAGCAGATCGGACCCCACCTGGTCACCGCCTTCCGGGCCGCCCACCCGGGCGTGCACATCCGGATGCGGGAGGCCGACCTCACCGACCCGTCCTGCGGGCTGAAAACCGGGCAGGTGGACGTCGCGCTGACCCGGACCCCGTTCGACGACACCGGCATCGCCACTCACGTTCTGCGTACCGATCCGATCGGCGTCGTCGCCCGCGCCGACGACCCGCTGGCCCAGCGGCCCGTCCTCAGCCTCGAAGACCTGGCGACGCGCCGCCGGTTCCGGCTGCCCGACGACGCCGACGCGATATGGCGGGACTACTGGAACGCGCTTCCCGCCGAGGGTACGGACAACGACGACCCCGTCATCCGCACCCTGCGCGAATGCCTGCAATCGGTACTGTGGAACGGCGCCATCGGCCTCATGCCACTGGCCGACACGCTTCCCGACGGGCTGGTATGCGTACCGCTGAAAGGCGTGCCCCCAAGCCACCTCGTGATCGC
>JABFYB010000763.1 GCA_013361475.1 Hamadaea sp. | reverse complement strand
GCGTTGATCGGCGCACTCGTCCTGGCGGTCTTCCTGCGGCCCGCCGCCGACTCCTCCCCCGCCGTCGCTCCGGCCGGCGCCGACCCGGCGCCCGCGCCCGCTCCGCCGGACCCCGCCCCCGCCGCCACCCTGTCCCGCCGATCATGAACTATCGGCCATGATCGACCGGCGTGTCGTGTCCCGGGCGCCCTGATCAACTCCGCCAGAGCATGATCAACGGGGCTCGAGCATTTTGCGGAGCAGATCGCGGAGCTGCTCGCGCTCGGGTTCGGTCAGCGACCGCAGTGGTTCGGCGGCGAACCCGAGCGAGCCCCGCAGATCGTCGACGACCTCGCGACCGGCTTGGGTGAGCGTCACGTTCTTCACCCGCCGGTCGCCGGGGGCGGGCTCGCGCGTGACAAGACCCCGGCGCTCCAGCCGATCGGCGATGCCGGTCACGTTCGACGGGTCGCAGTGGAACTCGTCGGCCAGCCGCCGCATCGGCTGAGGCTCGGCTGCCACGAGGACGAGCAGCTTGGCCTGCATCGCCGTGAGCTGGTGCGCCCCGGCGGCGTCCTCGTAGCCCGCGTTGAACCGGGCCGCGATCTCGGCCATGAGCTGCACCACTTCTCGCGTCACCGTCATGACCACCAGTATAGTTGAGGCAGTTCAACTATTTACGGAGGTCAAGGATGGCTCGCCAGATCACCCTCGCGTCCCGCCCGGCCGGGTGGCCCACCGCGGAGAACTTCGCGCTGGTCGAGGTGGAGACGCCGGCGCCCGGCGAGGGACAGCTGGTGGTACGCAACCTGTTCATGTCGGTGGATCCGTACATGCGTGGGCGGATGAACGACGTGAAGTCGTACGTGCCGCCGTTCCAGCTCGGGCAGCCGCTCGACGGAGGCGCCGTCGGCGAGGTCGTGGAGTCGCGCGCCGACGGATTCTCCCCCGGCGACCTCGTCCTGCACGGGCTGGGCTGGCGTGACGTCGCCGTCCTCGACGCCCGCCACGCTCGCAAGGTCGCTCCCCTCGACGGGCTGTCGCCCTCGGCGTACCTGGGTGTGCTGGGGATGACCTCGTTGACCGCGTACGCCGGACTGCTGGACGTCGCCGAGTTCAAGCCGGGCGACGCCGTCTTCGTGTCGGGCGCCGCCGGCGCAGTCGGCAGCATCGCCGGGCAGATCGCCAAGCTCAAGGGCGCGTCCCGGGTCATCGGCAGCGCCGGCTCGGCCGAAAAGGTCGCACACCTGCTGGACCTGGGCTTCGACGCCGCCTTCAACTACAAGGACGGTCCCGTCGGCAAACAGCTCAAGCAGGCCGCACCTGATGGCGTCGACGTGTACTTCGACAACGTCGGCGGTGACCATCTCGAAGCGGCGATCAGCTCGCTCAACCAGCACGGCCGGGTCGCCCTGTGCGGGGCGATCTCGGCGTACAACGACACCACGCCGCCCGCCGCGCCCCGGAACCTGGCGTTGGCCATCGGCAAACGGCTCACGCTGCGCGGCTTCATCGTCAACGACCACTCCGCCCGGATGCCCGAGATGGTTGCCGAGATCGGCGGCTGGCTCCGAGACGGCCGGCTCTCGTTCCAGGAGACCGTCGTCGACGGACTCGACAACGCCCCCGAGGCGTTCCTCGGCCTCCTCCGCGGCGAGAACACCGGCAAAATGATCGTCCGCCTCTGATTCCCTCCCCTCATGCTTTCCGCGCGATCATGAACTTATGTGCGTGATCGATCGGCGTGTCATGTCCCGGGCACCATGATCGATCCCCCAAGGCCATGATCGACAGTCGTTGCCGCCGCACGAGTTGATCAGTCCGCCAAGGGATCGATCATGGCGTTGCGAGATCGGCGACCTGGGAAAACGCAATCGATCACGCACATAAGTTCATGATCGCGCGGAAAGGGGCAGCGGGCGCGGAGCGGCGTGCGCAGCGGGCGCGGAGCGCAGCGGCGCCCGCAGGGGGTTACTCGGCGGGAGCGACGGTTTCCACCGTGGGTTTGGCTCGCCGGTCCAGGAACTTCGTCGTCAGCCAGGCCGCGGCGACTGCGAGGACCGCGGGTGGGAGGACGTCGAGGCTGGGCGCGCCGACGAGGAGGGCCGCGAACACCAGCGGCGAGAAGATGAGCCGTGTTTGGGCGGCCATGCCCGCGGCTGCGCCGCCGGCCAGGGCGAGCGTGGGCGACAGGTCGAACCAGACGACGCCCAGCGAGGCCAGGGCGACGCCCAGGAAGATCGCCGGGAAGATCGGGCCGCCGCGGAAGCCGCAGCCGAGGCAGACGGCGTACGCGAGGAATTTGGCGATCAGCAGGACGAGCACGATTTTCGTCGAGTCCGCGGTGGCCACGACGCCCACGGAGGCTTGGCCGGAGAAGAGCACGTCTTGGGAGTTCGCGCCGAGGGCCCGGGCCAGGAGCGCCAGGAGTCCCACGGCGAGGCCGCCTGCCAGCAGCAGCGCGGGCATCGGCAGCTTCACCTCGGCGACCCGCCGGCCCAGGAGGTGTACGCGGGAGAGGGCGAGCGCGCTGAGGATGCCGACGATGATGACGATCAGCAGGTCGCCCAGGTGCACTCCGCTGTACGCGGGCATGTCGGGCACGACGAGGCCGGGCGCGTTGAGGCCGCCCCAGGTGCCGAAGCCGGTGAAGATCAGGTAGCCGATCGAGGCGGAGACCAGGCCGGGCAGCAGGACCGGCAGCAGCCGGGCGCCGAGGCCGATGCCGCCTTCGAGGAGCAGCATGCCGGCGACCACCGGGCCGCCGAACAGCGCGGAGATCGAGGAGAACTGGCCCGCGTTGGACACCACTGCCGTGCCCTGCTTGTCGAGCTTGACGAAACGGGTGGTGATCATGCCGACGACCGAGCCGAGCGCGATGACCGGGGCTTCCGGACCGAGGACCGCGCCGTACGACAACGAGCCGAGCGCGGCGAGCACGACGCCGGGGGCGTACGAGATGGGGGTGGGGGCGGTGCTCAGCCCTTCCAGCGGGGAATGGCCGCCGTCGCCGGGGAGGAAGCGGCGAGCGAGGACGACGATGATCGCACCGAGGATGGGCAGGGAGAGGACGGCGTACCAGGGTGGTTCGCCGGTGCCCCAGAGCCAGTGCTCCAGCTCGTGCACCGACGCCAGGAACAGCGCGGCGATCAGGGCCGCCGGGATGCCGATCGCCGCGCCGAGCAGGATGAGCCGCAGGTACGCCCGCCCGGTGGGTGGTTCCGCCATGCCGCCCCCTAGCCCGTCGTTCGGCAGCTCCGTGAATCGGCAGCTCCGCAATTCAGCCACATTTGGCCCGAATTAGCCTCATATTAGAGCCATGACGACAGCAAGTGTGCCCAAGATGCCCCGTTCTACGGGCATGTCCAAGACTTCCGGCGGAATGCCCTGGTGGCTGTTCCTCATCACCGGCACCGCGTGGATCATCATCAGCTGGTTCGTCCTCGGCTTCAACAGCCGCAGTGTCGCCTCGATCGCCGCGCTCGCCGGCGCCGTCGTCCTGGTCGCGGCGGCGGCCGAGTTGTTCCAGATGTTCACCGCGCCCGGCTGGAAGTGGCTGCACGGCGTACTGGCCGCGCTGTTCCTCGTCACCGGAATCCTGTGCTGGGCGAATCCCGGCAAGACGGTGTTCTGGCTGGCCGCCTTCGTGGGCTGGTATCTGCTGTTCAAGGGCGTCGCCGACATCGTCCTGGCGTTCCTCACCAAGGCCGAGAACGACGCGTGGTGGCTCGGCCTGATCGTCGGCATCGTCGAGGTGCTGCTCGGCTTCTGGGCGGCCGGCCGGTTCGACCGCTCGCTCTACACGCTCATCGTCCTGGTCGCGGCGATCTGCCTGGCCCGCGGGATCACCGACATCATCATGGCGTTCCGCGTACGCAAGCTGCAGCACGTCGAGTGAGCGCGGGATGCGGACCCTACGGTGGACCGGGGCCGTCGTCCTCCTGGTGATCTCCAGTCTGCTGGTGGTCGCCTCGGTGACGGCTCGGTTCGCCCGCGCCGAACTACTGAACACCGACCGCTACGTGGAGACGGTCGCTCCGCTGGCGAGTGACCCGGACGTCCAGGAGGCGATCACGCGGCGGGTCACGGACGCCGTGATGAACTCGGCCGACCTACCCGCCCTGATCCAGCAGCTGGCCGAGGCCACCGGGATCAAGGCGGCACCGCAGGCGGCGACGCTGGCCGCGCCGGCCATCACGAACTGGATCAAGGGGCAGGTCCAGCGGATCGTCGGCGACCTCGTCACCTCGCCGCAGTTCGCGACGCTGTGGACCGAGGTGAACCGGTCCGCGCATACGCAGATCGAGAAGTTGCTGACCGGGAAGGACGGCACCGTCGTCTCCACCCAGGACACCGACATCGTCATCAACCTCGGACCGGTGGTCACCGCCGCCAAGGACAACCTGGTCGCCCGAGGCTGGGGCTTCCTCAGCAAGGTCCCCGACGTGTCGATCCCCTACACCGTCGCGACCATCGACAACCTGCCCGAGATCCAGCGCTACGTGAAACTGCTCGACAAGGCCGGGACCTGGCTGCCGATCCTGGCGCTGGTCCTGCTCGGGCTGGGCGTGTGGTGCGCGCCGAATCACCGTCGCGGTCTGCTGGTCGGGCTGCTGATCAGCGCCGTCCTGCTGCTGCTCACGCTGGCGGCGTACGCGGTCTTCCGGAATCGCTATGCCGAGAAGCTGGCCGCGAAGGGATTCAACACCGACGTCGCGCTCACGGTGTGGGATCAGCTGCTGCGATATCTCGTCATCGCGCTGGCGACCACCACGGTCGCGGCGGCCCTGGCCGCGATCTGGGTGTACCTCGCCGGGCCAGGCCGTGGCGCCACCCTGTTCCGCCGGGGCGTGAACTCGGCCATCGATCCGGTCGGCCGGGCGATCGGCCCGCAGCCCGGCGTACGCCGATTCGTCCGCCGATGGCAACCCTGGATCGCCGTGGTCTTCGCCGCCGGGGCGATGTGGTGGCTGCTCGCCAGCCCCACCGTCGCGACCGCGTTCTTGATCGTCGCAGTGGTCGCCTTGCTCACCGCCGTCATAACGCTGCTGCGGAGGCTGCCCGCATAATGTCTTCGGTGTCGAAGAAGCCCTCCGCCGACGATCTGCCGGCCGCGCATGGCGTACAAGCTGGGTGTGACGAACCTGGTGGCGCGCGGAACTGACTGCACTCCCGGCGGCTCGGCCGAGAGCCTCCCCGGCGACGAGCCGACGAGCTGACCGCCGCGGAGCCGGCGGAGGTTGGGCGCGTGTTCCGCGAGAAGCTGGGGAGCGTGCGCCCAGCGTGGCTCGCGGTCCTGGGTGTGACCGCCTATCGTGGCCTTCGGCGCCCGCACGGCCGGGGTCGGCCCGCAGGCCACAGTGGATGGTACGCAGGTCTGGGTGCTCCCGAACCCGAGTGGCTTGAACGCGCACCACACGCTGGAAAAACTGACCGCAGAGTTCACCCGGCCGCACCACGCGACGGATGCCACTGTGGAGCGTGGTGATGCTAGGTTGTAGTCGGCCGGTCACGCTCTGGGGAGGCGGCGCATGGACCGAGAGATCCGGGTCGATCCCGCCGCGTTGCGGGGATTCACGAAGGACCTCACGTCGATCTTGAACGATGTCTTGCAAACGGGTCTGGAGCGGCAGAAATACCTGTTCACCGACCCGGTGACGTTCGGCGAGGACAATCCGAGCGGCGAACTCTTCCAACGGCGGACAGAGACGTCGCAGGCGATCCGTGAGGCACATGGCAACCTGTCGAAGCAGATTGCGTCACTTCAATTCCTGATCGAGGCGGTCGGCAAGATCGCCGACGGCTACCAGTCGTCCGACGCCCTCTCGGAGGGCGCGCTGCAGAAGGTGTTGCAGCGGACGGCGGGGATCGTGCCGGGAGTCAACACGCCCGCCGCGCCGTCGGCCGGGCCCGCGCCCGCCACTGTCGAGACGACGCCACCGGCGGATGTGACGCCGCCGGCCGAGGTCACCCCGGCGGAGGCCACACCGGCGCCGTCGGCCGGAGCCCCGCCCAGTGAACCCGCCGTCGAGCCGACCGTGGTCGAACCGACAGTGGTCGAACCGACAGTGGTCGAGCCGGCGGTGGTCGAGCCGACCGTCGAGCCGGCGGCCGTGGCGGTGGAGAGCGACAGCACGGAGCCCGCGATGGTGGTGGAGGGCTGATGACGGCACCATGGCAGGTCAACTGGCAGGCGTATGACGTGCCCCGGATCGCCGACGCGATCCAGCGCGACCCGAACGAACGCGACGTCATCCCGGCCGCCAACGCGGTCGGCGACCTCGTCGGGCACGCCGCCGACCTTCTGCTGACCGCAGTGGGCAAGCTGGAGAAGTCCTGGTCGGCCAAGTCCGAGGCGGCGGCCGAGACGTTCGCGTACGCCCGAGCCCTGGCCGCCTCGCTGAAGGCGGACGCCGACACGTATCACCAGATCGCGGCGGACGTCGGCAAAGTCGTCGACCAGATCGACCAGGCCCGGACGGAGATCGAGCCGCTGGTCCTGGAGTGGCTGCGGCTCGGTGAGTCGGCCACTGCCACGACGGCTTCGCTGAGCGCCGCCGCGCAGGATCTCAACCGGCGCGCACGGGGCACGATGAGCCACCTCGATCAGGTGGTCGCTCAGCTGCGAGTCAAGGGACCGAAGGCGTACGGCCCGAAGATCCTGCCCGTCTCGGTAGGGCCAGAGCACCCGAAGAAGGAGGATCGGCCGCACCGGGAACCGCGTACCGACCCGGACGGGCCAGGTCGCAAGGATTGGCCGCGCGACTTCCCCCGCGGCGGGGGCGTCGCCGGTGGCGCGTTGTTCACCCCGGCCGCCGTGGTCGCACCGGCGGTCGGCTACTCGCCGCCGCCGGGTCTCCCGGGCGTGGCCACGACGACGTCGTCATCGTCGGGTCCGAGCGTCGGCTCGTCGGGCGGCAACCGGTCGGCCGCCGAGGTGCTGAACGAGCGAGCGAGCGAACACATCTACGACCGCGCCTACTCCGACTACGACGGTCCCGGCCCGACGCTCACCGGCGGCGGTGGTCCACCGGCGACGCCGATGACCCCGGGAGCGCCGGTGTCGATGATGCCGCTCGGGATGAACAGCGGCATGGCGCCCGGCGGCGGGGCGTTCGTCCTGCCCGGTCCGGGCGTCGGCGCCGGCGGCGTGGTGCGCAAGGCCACGATGAGCTGGAGCGCCACCCCGGCCCCGCAGACCGGCACGATCATCGACGGCAGTCGCGGCGGCCAGCTCGCCGACTGGGCGGCCGGCCTGCCGAAACCCGCGGCGCAGCCGGTGGGCACGCCCACCTGGCAGGTCCCGCGCGGTGGGCCCGGCGTGATCATGCCCGGTGCTGTGCTCGGCGCGGGCTCGCGTCAGGTCGAAGAGGAGCAGGCTCTCAAGAAGTGGTACGCCGAACTCGCCGAGCCTTGGCGGGCCAAGTCCTGACCCGACCGTGACGTGATCTTGGCTGGAAAACGTCGCTGGAGCAGCGTTTTCCGTTCAAGGTCACGTTGCGGTCGGCGGGTCAGCCGCGGAGTCGGCGCATCACCGCTCGGGCGAACTGCTTCGGATGACGGATCTTCGCGGCGTACCGGACGTATTTGAACAGGCGATGGTTGCGGATCGCCTCGTAGCGCTGCACGCTCGCCCGCATCTCACGGATGCGCTTCTCGCGTACCTTGAGCTGTTTGTCGCGGTAGCCGAGGGTGCGCTCCAGGCCGAAGACGTGTCCGCGTAGTTCGAACAGTTCGTGCCGGGCGGCGGCCGCCTCTTCCAGCGCCGACCGGAGATCGACCGTCGACTCGTCGGGGACCGGCTCGGCGACCAGGTCGGCGATCTCCCGGCCGCGTTCCACAGTGGAAGGCTCGGCGGCGTCTCCGGACATCCGCAGGAGTGTCGCCACGAGGTCGTCGCCTGCCATCCACGGTGGCCACGGGTGCCGCCGGTGGGCGCCGACGAGCCGGTCGCGCCAGCGGTGCCAGGCGGCGGCGAGCAGCTCCCCCGCCCCGGCAGGTTCAGCCCTCGCCACGGCGGGTTCGGCCGTCGCCACGGCGGGTCCGGCCGTCGGAGCGGCGGGTTCGGCCGTCGGAGCGACGGGTTCGGCCGTCGGAGCGGCGGGTTCGGCCGTCGGAGCGGCGTCTCTCGCCGACGACGGTGCGGCGAGCATCCAGCCGTAGAAG
>JABFYB010000313.1 GCA_013361475.1 Hamadaea sp. | reverse complement strand
GTGGCCGCTGCGGTCGCGGGCCCGACGCGCCGCCTGCTCCAGCGCGTCGGCGGCGTCCTCGTCGGGTCCGGTCGCGGCCGACGCCAGGTGCCAGGCCCGCCGGTCATCCTCCCGTACGAGCCCCGCCAGCCGTCTGTGCACGTCGATCCGCAGGTCGAACGTGCCGAGCCGGGTCGCGGCCGCCCGCATCAGCGGGTGGGTGAAGGTGACCTGGCCGGCCGCGATCCTGATCAGGCCGGCCCGCTCGGCGGCGGCGAGCGCGGCCGGCTCGGTGCCCGCGCGCAGGATCACGTCCAGCTCGCCGCCGTCGGTCAGAGCCGTCACCAGCAGTGCGGTACGCGCGTCGGCGGGCAGCTCGGCGATGCGGGCCGCGTACGCGCTCTGCAGCCGCTCGGGCAGCGGCAGCGGGCTCGGGCCGGGATCGGCGACCTTGGGCAGCTCCAGCAGGGCGAGCGGGTTGCCGCAGCTCTCCTCGATGATCCGGCGGCGGGCCGGTTCGGTCAGGCCGGGCGCGGTGGCGTCGAGCAGCAGATGGGCGCTGTCGCCGTCGAGGCCGGTCAGCCGGTGTTCGGGCAGCCCGGTGGGGTCGAACCCGTCGCGCGCGCCGAAGATCATCGTGATGCCCTCGGCGTGCAGGCGGTGGGCGGCGAAGCGCAGCGCGTACGCCGACGACTGGTCCAGCCAGTGGGCGTCGTCGACCAGGCAGAGCAGCGGGCCGTCCTCCGCCAGGTCGGCCAGCAGCGACAGCACCGCCAACCCGACCAGTAACTGGTCGTCGCCGGCGGCCGGGGCCAGCCCGAAGGCGCCCTTCAGCGCGGCGGCCTGCGGCGGGGGCAGCGCGTCCACCCGGCCGAGCGCCCGGCGCAGCAGCAGGTGCAGGGACGCGAACGGGATCTCCGCCTCGGTCTCGATCCCGGTGCCGCGCAGCACGGTCATGCCCTCGGCCCGTTCGGCGGCATGCGTGAGCAGGGACGTCTTGCCGATCCCCGGCTCCCCCATGATCACCAGTACGGCGCTGCGGCCCGAACGCGCGGCGTCGAGAGCCGCCTCTACGGCCGCCCGATCGTCGTCCCTCCCCCACAGCATCCCCGAATCCTAGTCACCCGCCTCCGGCGCGGCGGCGGGCAGCAGGGCGAGCGCGGCCCCGAGCGCGTGCTTCCCCACGTCGGCCCGGTCGTGGTGGGCGGCCACGACGGTCGCGCCCTCGACCAGCATGAGCAGCTGCCGCCCGACGACCTGGGGATCGGCGGCCCCGGCCCGCTCGGCGATGCCGGTCAGCAGGTCGAGGTGGCGGCCGAGGTGTGCGGCGGTGATCGCGCGTACGGGCTCGACGTGGTGCTGGGCGGCGGCGTTCAGCATCGCGCAGCCGCGGAAGACCGGGTCGTCGTACCACTGCTGGAGGGCGTCGAACACGGCCGTGAGCTGGGCGCGGGGGTCGTCGCCCGCCGCCTGCGCGGCGTCGGCCAGCCAGTGCGTCACCCGGTCGCTGCGCCTTCGCAGCGCGGCCTCGATAAGGCCCTCCTTCGTGCCGAAATGCCGGTAGAGCGTCTCCTTGGAGACGCCGAGCCGGGCGCAGAGCTCGGCGACGCCGATGCCGTCGAGGCCGCGCTCGTACAGCATCGCGGTGGCGGCTTCGAGCATGGTGGCGCGGGTCCTGGCCGGGTCGATCGTCGAGCCCTTGGCGACTGGCATGCGGTAGATGGTACCGGGCGGTTCGATCGGCTGCTAACGTCTCGGATCGTACCGATCGGTTCGACCTTGGGGAGTGCTTCCGTGATTGACCCGTTCGCCGAGGATCCGCCGGGGGATCCGGAGTTTCCCGCGGCTACGCCCGCCGTGACGTTCGCGAGCGGGGGTGAGTCACTGCGCGGCGTGCTGCACGTTCCCGCAGGCCGGGGGCCGCATCCGGTCGTCGTGCTGCTGCACGGGTTCCCCGGCGACGAACGCAACTTCGATCTCGCGCAGGTTCTGCGCCGGGCCGGGTACGCGTCCCTGGTGTTCCATTACCGGGGTTCCTGGGGCGTCGGCGGTTCGTGGTCGTGGGGGCACGTGCTGGAGGACGTGACGGCCGTCCTCGGCGGGTTGCGCGGCCTCGCGGACGTCCACCGGCTCGACCCGCGACGGTTGGCGCTGGTCGGGCACAGCATGGGCGGGTTCGCCGCGTTGCTGACGGCCGCCGCCGAGCCGTCCGTCGTGGCGGTCGCCTCGGTGGCCGCGTTCGACTTCGGCGCGGTGGCCGCGCTCTGCCGCGCCGATCCGGCCGTACGGGCGCGCTACGTCGAGGCGTTCGACGGCGAGCTCGCTCCCCTGCGGGGGACCAGCGGGGAGGCGCTGGTCGGCGAGATGGAGGCGGCCGGGGACGCGTGGCGGCTGGCCGGGCTCGCGCCGCGTCTCGCGGGCCGTCCCGTGCTGCTGATCGGCACCGGGAACGACCAGGTCACCCCGCATCGCGTGCACCACGATCCGGTGGTCGCGGCGTACCTGGACCGGCGGGTTGAGCTCCGGCACCACCTGTTCCCGACCGACCACGCGCTCTCCGACCATCGGGTGGCGCTCGCCCGTACCGTGCTCGGCTTCCTGAGGAAGGTGCTCCCATGACGACGTACGTCCTGATCCCCGGCATGTGCCACGGCGGCTGGTGCTACGACGACCTCGCCGCCGGGCTACGCGAGCACGGGCACCGCGCGTACCCGCTGACGCTGACCGGTGTCGCCGAGCGCGCCCACCTGCTGCCCGGCGGCGTGAACCTGGACACCCACCTCCAGGACGTGATCGGCGTCATGGAGGCCGAGGACGTCCGCGACGCCGTGCTCGTCGGCCACAGCTACGGCGGGATGGTGATCACCGGCGTCGCCGACCGCCTGCCCGGCCGCGTCGCCGCCCTGGTGTACCTGGACGCCGTGGTGCCCGGCGACGGCGACTCCTGCTGGAAGCTCGTCACCGACCGGGAACGCGCCTGGTACGCCGACGTCGACGAGACCGGTTACGCCGCGCGCCCGCTGCCGTTCTTCGACCCCCGCGCGACGGCCCACCCGGTCGCCTCGCTGCTCCAGCCCCTGCGCCTGACCCGCGACCCCGCCCAGGTCGCCCGCCACTACGTGTACGCGGCCGGCTGGGCCGACCAGTCCCCCTTCACCCCCGTCCACGAGCGGCTACGCGACACCCCCGGCTGGGCGACCCACGCGCTGGACGGCGGCCACAACCTCATGCGCGACGCGCCCGACGACCTGCTGCGGATCCTCCTGGACGCGGGCGGTCACGGCGTGCGGAACCCCCGGAACGTCACGGACCGGCGGGTCTCGAACCCGAGCCGCTCGTAGAGGGCGATCGCGCCGGTGTTGGCCTCGGCCACGTGCAGGAAGGGACGGTCCCCGCGGGCCGAGATCCGCGCGACGAGCGCGCCGACCAGCCGGGCCGCGTGGCCGTTCCCCCGGGCCTCAGGGTCGGTGCAGACGGCGCTGATCTCGGTCCAGCCCGGCGGGCGCAGCCGTTCGCCCGCCATCGCGACCAGCCTGCCCTCGCCGTCGCGGACGCCGAGGTAGGAGCCGAGCTCGTACGTACGCGCCCAGAACGGCCCCGGCCGCGTCCGCCCGACCAGGTCGAGCATCTCGGCCACGCTCTCCGCCCCCAGCTCGACGAGGTCGTCGTCCGAGGCGGGCGGCGGGCCGCCTGGCCAGATCATCTGGCGGCCGTCGAGCGCGAAGACCGGCTCCCAGTCCGGCGGCGGCGTGGCCGGGCTGCTGAACAGGTCGGCGAACCCGCCGCTCCCCAGCAGCCGGGCGAGGTCGGCCCACTCCCGCTCGTCCGGGTCGGCGCCGACGGCGGAGAACGTCGCCACCTCCGGCACGTACGCGGCGGCCCGGCCCAGCCGGCGAGCCAGGTGGGCGTGGTGTCCACGCAGCGACGCGCCCACCGGATCGTCGAGCGCGGCCTCGCCTTCACGGTTCACCATTGTCGCCTTCCTCCCGATCGGTGGCCCATTCTCACGTATTCGGCCACGTGCACCGGACGCGGGGTTCAGCCGGGTGAATGGGCGACGACCGATTCCAGCGTTCCGACGATCTCCTCGGCGAAGAGCAGGCTGGCCAGTCCGTGGCCGTGCTTCTCCCGGCGGACGAGGGAGAGGATGTTGTTGCTGAACGCGCGGTCGCGTACCGGGCGGAAGGCGAGCGTGCCGTTCTGGTGTTCCTCGGCGATGTCGAACCGGCTGAGAAAGGCGATGGCCTCCCCGGCGGCGGCGAGCCTTTTCATCGTCTCGATCGAATTCGTGTGGAAGGCCGGTTCGACCTTCAGCCCGGCCTCGGCGAACGTGTCGGCGATGATGCCGTGGATCACCATCGAACGGTCGGCGAAAATGAGCGGATAGGACGCGCACGACGCCAGGGGAATCGTCTCCATCCGGGCCAGCGGGTGTTTCTGCGAAATGACCGCGCCGAGCCGGGTGTCCATTTCCCAGCAGAGTTCGAGCTGCGCCGACGACGGCACGTTGAAGCCGAGTCCCAGGTCGGCCTCGCTGTTCAGCACCGCCCGCAGGATGTCGTGCGTGGACAGCGTCCTGATCGAGATCCGCACCTCGGGGTGGCGGGCGTGGAAGCTCACCGTCGCGGCGGAGACGATGCTGCTGGCCAGGCCGGTCATCGTGGCGATCACCACTTCGCCGCTCGGGAGCGACTGCAGGTCGCGGATCTCGGTGACGGCCTCGCGGTACTCCTGCAGCGTCCTCCGTACGTGGGCGAGCAGGACCTCCCCGGCGGGCGTGGGACGCATGCCGCGCGGCAGCCGTTCGAACAGCGGCTCGCCGAGCTCTTCCTCCAGCATCAGGATCTGCCGGTTGATGGCCGAGGGCGCGACGTGCAGCCTCGCTCCGGCGGCCCGGATGGAGCCGTAGCGCGCCACCTCGTCGATGTAGTGCAGCAAGCGTGAGTGGAGCATGGGACCTCCCCGTCCTGACCGTGCACAAAAAGCGTACAGTCCGTGCGAAAACGGCTGCTTGTCAGCAACGGTCCGGTGCCATTTCATAGCCACAGCGCGTACGAGCGACGCGGCCCCCGAACGGCCGTCTCGGTCAGCTCCGCGCGGCCGCCCATCGACGAACCGAGGAACATTCATGCTCCAACAGACGCCTGACCAGGTTTCCGCCCACTACGACCACGTCCGGGCGATCTTCGACATCCTCCAGGGTGAGCGGGAAGCGGACCTGCTGCTGCGCAACCTCAACATCCTGGACGTGCACAGCGAGAGCGTCTACCAGGGCTCGATCCTCGTCCACGGCGAGCGCATCATCGCGCTGAACCCCGACGAGTCGATCGTCCGCGTCCGCGAGGAGTTCGACGGCCAGGGCCTCTACGCGATCCCCGGGCTGATCGACGCGCACCTGCATTTCGACGCCCAATTGGCCCACCCGGCGGCTTTCGGCGAGGCGATCGTCCCGAGCGGCACGACCACCATTTTCGCCGAGACCCTCGACTTCGCGAGCGCCGCCGGCGACGAGGCGATCGAGGCCGCCCAGGCGTTGTTCAAGGACTACGAGAAGCTGCCTTACCGGATCTACGCCTTCGCGCCCGGGAAGAAGACCTCGGTCGAGGTCACCGACGCCATGTTGAAGATGGACCCGGTGATCGGGCTGGGCGAGCTCGCCCACCTTTCCTACATGACGGGAAATGACGACGACTTCCGCAAGTCCGCGCTCGGCCGCGCGAACGGCGGATTCGTGAACAGCCATTGGGGCGTGACCGCGCTGCCCGACATGCTGCTGAACTACATGCCCGCGATCGGCGCGCACAACAACCACGATGTCTGGAACGAGGACGACATCGAGAAGAGCATCCGGTACGGCTTCCAGACCCAGATCAAGTTCGGCGTCGGCAGCCCCGAGGTGATCAGGACCATGCTGCGCGCGATCGTGAAGCGCCGCTGGCCGGCCGAGAACTTCCAGATGTGCGCGGACAACATCTCCGTCGACCGCGTGCTGAAGAAGGGCCACATCGACTGGGTGATCTCCCTGGCCGTCGAGATGGGCCTCAACCCGATCCAGGCCATCAAGATGGGCACGCTGTACGCCGCGCGCTCGTTCCGCATGGACAACGACTTCGGCTCGCTCGCCCCCGGCCGCTACGCCGACATCGTCCTGACCGACAGCCTCTCCAAGATCAACCCCCGGTACGTGTTCAAGGGCGGCGAACTGGTCGCCAAGGACCGCAAGCTCCTCAAGCAGGTCGACCTCGACTACTCCGGCATGGTCAAGCAGCCCAGGCCGGGCCTCGGCGACCTCGTCCCCGGGCAGCTCGACCTCACCCCGATCGAGGTCTCGGCCGACGGAGAGCAGGCGAAGGTCCTGCTCTTCGACGTCTACGGGCGCGGCCACCTCAAGTTCGCCCAGGAGGTCTGGGTCCCGTTCAAGGACGGGACGGTCGTGCCCGAGGTGGACGGCGTCACCCTGAACCGCATCTCCGTCGTCCAGCGGTACGCCGACGGCACGCGCCACATCGTCAACGGGCTGTTCAAGGGCGTCTCGATCGAGCGCGGCGCGGTCTCGACGTTCTGGCCGGCGCCGTTCGCGTACTTCGTGGTCGTCGGGAGCGACAGCGCCGAGATGTGCGACAACCTCAAGCGGCTCGACACGTACGTCGGCGGCTGCGTCGTGACCGAGAACGCGCAGGTGAAGGCAGCACTGCCGCTCGACATCTACGGTGTGATGGCCGACATGCGCCTGTCCGAGCTGGTGGACGCGACCCGGTCGATCGACGCCGCCCTGGAGGAGCTGGGCCATCACAACGAGGGTGAGCCGGTCGTCAACAAGCTCCTGACCCTCTTCATCTCACTCGACCGCTTCGGATTCATGGTCTGAGGCGCGACGACCGGACCACCGGCAGTCGGACGACGTACAGCCCTAGGAGGCAACTGTGTTGCAGAACGAGACGGATGCGGGGGTCGCCGACACCGGAAGTCTGGTGCGGCGCTGGATCACCTACGCCGCCGGGATCTACATCCTGACCATGGGGGTCAGCCTGGCCATCAGGGCGGGCATCGGCATCTCACCGCAGAGCAGCCTGACCCGTACGATGACGCTGGTCTTCCCCTCGGTCAGCCAGGGGACGTTCAACTTCATCCTCGAACTCCTGATGCTCCTGCTGACCTATCTGGTCCTGCCCAAGGACTTCAAGCTCAGGAACTTCCTGGCGTTGATCCCGGCGCTGATCCTGGCCACGTTCCTCGATCTGAACCTGATGCTGACGGAATGGATCGTGCTCGACGCGTACGCGGCGAAGTTCGTCCTCCTGGTGTTCGCGGACGCGACGCTGGCGTTCGGCCTGTTCCTGATGATCCGCGCCAATCTGGTGCTCATGCCGATCGACATGTTCGTCAACACGCTCTTCAAGAAGACGGGCCGCAAGTGGGGCAACATCAAGACGGCCTTCGACTGCACGCTGCTGGTCACGTCCGCCGCGATCGGGCTGATCTGCCTGGGCGCGCCCCACTTCATCCGCGAGGGCACCATCATCAACGGGATCCTCGTCGGCCAGTACATCAAGCTCTACTTCTTCCTGTTCAAGAAGTTCTCCCGGAACGGCGGAGGCGGTAGCTGACGGTCGCGGTGGCCAGGGCGGCGCCCCAGATCGGCCAGAAGCACTCGGGCAGCCAGGCTCCCCACTCGTCCAGGGCGAACCGGCCGGCGATCGTCCAGCGGACGTAGGTCAGCCCGGCCACCGTGATGATGATCGACACGAACCCGGCCGGGACGACCGCCAGCAGCGGCGGCACCCGCCGGCCGCGCAGGCCCGGGATCCAGCGGGGGAACACCTCTCCCCACCGCTGGGTCAGGCCC
This sequence comes from Hamadaea sp., assembly GCA_013361475.1. Classification (GTDB taxonomy): domain Bacteria; phylum Actinomycetota; class Actinomycetes; order Mycobacteriales; family Micromonosporaceae; genus Hamadaea. The sequence goes on along the minus strand of JABFYB010000313.1, from coordinate 352 downwards.
AGCGTGAGCACCCCGCCGAACGCCCCGAACGTCGCCAGGTACGCCCCCGCCAGCCACAGGCCGCCCTCCCCCTCGGCCAGGAACTCCTCGCTCACCCCGAGCGGGATGCCGAGCGCCCACGCCCACCGGGTCGCGCAGTACACCAGGGGCACGGCCACGGCCACGTACACGGCTTTTCTTCCGCGTTCCGGGGTGAACCAGCGGCGTCCGTTCCGGCCGCGTCCGTACGCGAGGGCCGCCGCGGCCAGCAGCAGCCCGCCCAGCACGCACACCAGCTGGTTCAGCACCGGCCACGGCCACGCGTCGGCGAACGTCGCCCCGCCCAGCCCCCACCCGAACACCGGCGCCACCA
>JABFYB010000051.1 GCA_013361475.1 Hamadaea sp. | reverse complement strand
GCCGCATCCGCGACGTTCCTGGCGGGTACGCCTGACGGGGCTGGCCTGCGTGAGCTGGTTGGTGTTCGTGGTGGCCCACCGTGTGCTGAGCGGCCGGGCGTACTGGTGGGGGCCGGCGGATCTCGCGCCCCCGTTCGTCTTCGCGGCCGTCCCGGTCCTGCTGATCCTGCTCGCGGCGCTCACCCGGCGACGGCTGCTCGTCGCCGTGGCGCTGTCCGGCCTGATCCTCGGCTACGACTACGCGGGGATCAACGCGGCGACCCTGTGGCATTCGCGTCCCGCCGCCAGGCCCGGCGCGATCACCCTGGTCACCTGGAACACGGAGTACTGGGATCAGGACCTCGAACCTGGCGGCCCGCATCCCACCGAAGACTTCTACAAGTTCCTGCGGTCCCTGGACGCCGACGTCTACCTCCTGCAGGAGTACGCCCACGTCGACCTCACCCGCGCCGACACGTTCTCGCAGGCGCTCGCGATCGACCAGACCGACCTGCTGCGGCAATGGTTCCCCGGCTACGAGATCGTCCTCGCCGGGCGGGATCTGACGCTGAGCCGGCTGCCCGTCGTCGGCCATCACTGGCTCGACTCGACACCGTGGATGCCGGAGGATTTGCGTCCCGTGCCGCCGGGGCTGGCCGACCGCCCGCTGTTCTACCAGTCGCAGACGCTGCGTACGGACATCGTCGTCGCCGGGCAGGTCGTCTCGTTCTACAACTCGCACATCTACCAGCCGCCGCAGCGCCTCTTCCGGCTGCGGTCCGACCCGGACAAGAGCATGTTCGCGATCGACCGGTTCAACTTCGAGATCCGCCGGGCGAGCTATCGGGCGCTCGCCGAGGACATAGCCACGAACCCGAATCATGTCGTGCTCGGTGGTGACTTCAACACCTCACCGGCGATGAATCTGCTGCAGACGTTGCCGGACCGGCTCGTCGACCAGTCTCCGGCGCTGGGCTCGCTCTACCCGGCGACCTGGCCGGTCGGCTCGGCGAAGTGGCGGCTGGACTGGCTGTTCACCACGGCCGACGTCGACGTGTCGGCGTACGACCTGCTCGACCCGAAGGGCTTCTCGGACCACAAGGCCCAGCGCGTCGTGCTGTCGGCCGGGTGAGACCGATGCCGCCGCTGGTCTCCGTCATCGTGCCCTGCCACAACAGCCGCAAGACCCTCGCGTTGTGCGTCGAGGCCGCGCTGACCCAGACGTACGCCGAGATCGAGGTGATCGTCGTGGACGACGCGAGCACCGACGACTCGGCCGCGATCGCCGAAGGACTCGGCGCGACCGTGGTGCGGATGCCGGTCAACGGGGGAGCCGGGCTGGCTCGCAACCGCGGCATGGCCGCCGCCCGCGGTGACATCCTGTTCTTCGCCGACTCCGACGTCGCGCTCGCCCCGGACGCCGTCGAGCAGGCCGTGCGCATGTTCGCCGAGCACCCCGAGTACGCCGCCGTCTGGGGCGTCTACGGTGACCGCCCGCTCGTCGACGACGGCATCGTGGAACGCGTACAGGTGCTCACCGGGCATTATCGACAGTCCCGGCTCGACGTCGTCCACACCGGACACTTCGCGGTCGGCGCCCTGCGCCGGGAGGTCGTCGACCGCGTCGGCGGCTTCGACGAGCGCCTGGTCGGGCAGTGGACGAACGAGGACCACGAGTTCGGGCTGCGGATCGCGGAGAACTTCCCGGTCGGCCGCGCGGTCCACGTGGTGGGCTTCCACGACGACGACGATCGCGTCACCTCGGTGGTACGCAAGCGGTTCGGCCGGGCGGTGTCCCTGATCCCGCTCGTTCTCAAGCAACGCGACCTCAAGCCGGAGCGAGAGGCGTTGCACCGGCCGGCCGAGCTGGCCGCCATCGGGCTGACCGGGCTCGGCGTACTGCTGGCCCTGGCCTGGCCGGTCCTGGGGCTATTGGCGGCGGTGGGTCTCGCCGCGTTCCTGTGGACGATCCGCGGCATGCTCGGTTTCGTGCGTACGGCGGCGGGATTGCGCGTCGCGACGGCCGCCGCCGCGCTCACCTTCGTCTACGGATTCGCCGTCGGTCTCGGCGGTCTGACCGGCGCACTCCGGTACGCCGTCGACCCGTCTTTTCGGCGGCGATACCAGACTGTATCGATGTAGTGACAGCTCTTCCGTCCACATGAGGCGGACGGATAGAGTCCTCTCACGGGTCATGGGAACGCTCCCAACGGCGGGGGCCGCCGAGATCGAGGTGTCTTCGGGGGGAGCACATGCGGATCAGACTGCTGGGTTCGATCGAGGTGGAGGCGGGTGGCCGCCCGCTGGACGCCGGCCCGTTGCAGCGCCGGGCCGTCCTCGCCGCGCTGGCGATGGACGCGGGCAGCCCGGTCGGCCTCGACGCGTTGGTGGAACGCGTCTGGGGCGCCGATCCGCCGGAGGCCCCCCGCAGCGCCCTCTACGCGCACATCGCCCGGCTCCGCCGCCTGTTCGCCGACCACGGCGTACGCCTGATCAAACAGGTCGACGGCTACGTGCTCGACCTCGACCGCGACCACGTCGACGTCCACCGGATCAGCCGGCTGCTCGAGGCGTACCGGGCTGATCCAGCGCGGATCGTCGTCCTGCGTGAGGCGATGGACTTGTGGCGGGGACGGCCGCTGGCCCAGCTGACCGGGTTCTGGGCGGCCAAGGTACGCCGCGGCGTCGAATCCCAGCTCGTCGGAGTCGCCAGCGCCTGGGCCGCCGAGGAACTGCGCCGGGGCAACGCCGAGACGGTCGCCGACCGGCTCGCCCCGATCGTCGAGTCCCATCCACTGGCCGAACCCGTCGTCGCCCAGCACATGTGGGCGTTGTGCGCGCTCGGCCGCACCTCCGAGGCGCTGCAGTGCTACGCCGTCGTGCGTACGCAGATCGCCGAGCAGCTCGGCGTCGAACCGGGCGCGGAGCTACGCGACCTGCACGTGGCGGTACTGCGCGGCGAAGTCACCGCGCCGGTTCGGCTTCCGGCGTACCGTCAGCTCTTCTATGACGACGCCGAGCTGCGCGACCTGGGGCAGCTGATGCTGCTGGCCGGGCGGCTGGAGACCATGATGGCCTGCGTCTACGCGATGATCCTGGACGACGAGGACGGCCCGGCGCCGGCCCGCTATCTCGGCGGACCGGCGCGGCTGTCGGCGGCCGGGCGCACCGCGGCGGACCGGCTGCGCGACGAGGGTCATCACGATCTGGCCGAAGAGCTGGCCCTGTGGAGCAAGGCGTGCGACGAGGCCCGGGAGGACGGCCGCCAGGCGGTGCACGTCCTGCCGCCCGGACCGGCCGCACGATGGTGGCGCACCGCCGCCGAGCTGTCCGCTGTGGACGACGGAACCGTCGCCCAGCGGCACAACCGGCTCGTGGAGCGGATCGTCGAGGGCTACGCCCTGGGGGACCGGATCGCCGCCCGTTACGAGGTGAACGCGTCGACGCCGGTCAGCTCGGCCGACAGCGCCCACAGGCGGACGGCCTGATCCCGGTCGCCCGGAGTGTCGAAGCGCCGCACGACCTCGCACGCCTTGAGGTACGCACCCCCGTCGCCGGCCAGTTCCGGTGAGGTCGCCGCCCACACCTGGGTCGCCGCGCCCTGCTCGGTCGAGCGGAACTCGGGCAGCAGCGCGTTGCCGTCGGCGTCGATCCAGCCCGCGTCCACCATCTCCTGCGTGGTCAGATGCCGCTGCAACGGCGTCAGGATGTAGCCGGGGTTGACCGAGAAGGCGCGTACGCCGGACGCCTGGCCCAGCACGTCGAGGTGCGCGGCGAACAGCGCGTTGGCGAACTTCGACTGCGCGTACGCCGCCCACCGGTCGTAGCCGTTCTCGAACTGGACGTCGTCCCAGTTGAGCGTCGCGTCCGGGCTGACGCCGGAGGAGGTGACCACGACGCGCGCACCGCCGTCGGTGGACAGCGCCGGGAAGAGCCGGTTCACCAGCGCGTAGTGACCGAGGTGGTTGATCGCGAAGTGGCCCTCCCACCCGGGTCCCACCCGGGTCTCCGCCAGCGCCATCACCCCGGCGTTGGCGAGCAGCAGATCGATGCCGCGGCCGGACTTGGCGAACCGTTCGGCGAACGCCTCCACGCTGTCCAGGTCGGCCAGGTCCAGCTCGTCGACCTCGACCCCCGGTACGCCGGCCAGCGCCTCGGCCGCCGACGCCGGACGCTTCGCGGGCACCACGACGGTGGCGCCGGCCGCCGCGAGCGCCTTGGTCGTGGCGAGCCCGAGCCCGGAGTAGCCGCCGGTGACGACGGCGAGCTTGCCGGTCAGGTCGACACCGGCGAGGACGTCGGTCGCGGTGCTGTCGATGGTGAAGGTGGTCATGGCGAACCTTTCGATCGGGCGGGACGGTCAGGCGGGGGTTTCGACGCGGTAGAGCCGCCGCGTCATCCGCGGGAAGAGCAGCCCTTGCAGGATTCCGACCCCGGCGGCGACGGCGGAGGTCAGCGTCACCAGCATATGCAGAACGGTGAACTGGAGTCCGAAAAGGACACCGTGATTCCGGAACGCGTACGCGTAAGTGCGGCCGTCGAGCGCGATCGAGATCCCGGCGAGCACCGGGCACGCGAGCAGGGCGACCGGGCCGAACACGATCGGCAGGAGCACCGCGGCGATCGCGGCCAGGAGGAACGCGCTGCCCAGCGCCCGGTTGCCCGAACCGGCTCCGCCCGGCAGCGCCCGCAGCCGCACCCAGTTCGGCGCGCCCAGCCGCGTACGCTGAAAGACCTTCGTGAGCATCACGCGCAACGTGCCGTCGTGGTCGTGCCGGCCCTGGACGGCCGACGTCGCCAGCACGACGTACTTCGCGTTGAGCCGGAAGCCGTAGTCCTGCTCCTCGGTCCAGCGCAGCCGGTCGTTGAACGGGCCGACCTCCCGGAAGACCGCCGTCCGGATCGCGAACAGGGCCGAGTGCAGGCCCGGGATCGGCCCGTCGATCTCGGTGAACCAGACGAACTGCTGGATCGCCCGGTACCGCTTGACCAGGCTGTCCGGGAACATCGGCTCGGCCTGGTACATGCCGCAGACCGCGCCGAGCCGGTCGTCGGCCAGCAACTGCTCGACCGCGTTCGCGACCGCGTCGGGGGCCAGGGCGACATCGGAGTCGACGAAGAACAGCACCTCACCAGCGGCCTGCTCGGCGCCGCGATTGCGGGCCGTCGAGACTCCCGCGTTCACGTCGGTCTCCAGCACGGTCACGCCGAGGCGGCGCGCGATCGCCACCGAGTCGTCCGTACTGGCGTCGTCGGCCACGATGATCTCGATGTTCGGATACGTCTGCCGTTGCACGGCCGCGACGCATTCGCCGAGCGTACGACCGTAGTTGTAGTTGGGAATGATCACCGAGACCAGCGGCGCCGTCATGGCTAGGAACGTACCGGCACGGCCTTGCTCGAATCTTGGCTCTGCTTCTGCAGGATCACCGCCACCCCGTAGGCGACCAGAGCGGTGAGCAGTTCGCTGAGGATGACGATCAACCGGCTCGACAGGGCCACCACGCTCGCGACCGGCAACGGCAGGCTCACGCCGAGCGCGGCCAGCAGCAGGACTTCGCGTACGCCGATCCCCTCGGGCGCGAAGACGGCGAACATCCCGGCGACGGTCGCCAGGCCGAACGCGCCCACGCAGAGCAGGAGCGAGCCGACCGGGTTCGCGCCGACCGCGACGGCGATCAGCCAGAGCTGGAGCCCGGCGGCGAGCCACGACAGCAGTTGCGTGACCAGGGCCGGGCGTACGCCGTCGGGGTTGACCTCCGGAGCAGGCCGCCGCAGCACGCGTGCAGCCACCGTGGCGGCCGTGCTCAGCAGACTCGGCCGGATCAGCGCCGCCACGATCGGCAGCGCCGCCAGGATCAGCCAGCCCGCCGACGCGCCCAGCAACTCCGGCCCGGCCAGCAGGCCGACGGTCGCACCGGTGAGCACCCCGATCACCAGCGTCAGCACCCAGGCCGAAGCCATCCGCGCACCCGGTACGCCGAGCGTACGGCCCATGCGCAGGTTCACGACGAGGCTGAAGACCTTGCCGGGCAGGTACTTCGCGAACTGACCGGCGAAGTACAGCCGAGTGGCGTCCATAGTGGTCAGCTCATGCCCGGCCGCCCGCAGGGTCTGCCGCCACGACGTCATCGCGGCGAGCAACGCGACCGCGTTGGCCAGCAGCGCCAGAACGCCCATCGTCACGACGAAGCCGGCCGGCCGGCCGTCGAGCGTCGTCCGCAGCACCGACCAGTCCTGGCCGCGGAGCACCCAGACGATCGCGGCGATCGTCGCCACCGCGAATGCCGCGGTCACTATCCGGCGCCTCATGCCCGCACGCTAACCGCGGCCCTCTTGGCGCCTTCTTGCCCGCTCGCTCGCCGCGCCGCCCCGTTTTCGCGTGGCGCTCCGCCTCGCCGCGCGGCGCCGAGCGTGATCATCGCGTCAGCCATGCTGCTTCGCGGAGCGATTTGTCCGTTCAAACAGCATGGCTGACGCAACGATCATGGTGCTCAGAGGGAGCGCTTGTACTGCTCCCACCAGGTGAACGGCATCCGGTACGCCGACGGAGTGTCGTCGGCGGCGTGGTTGGCCAGCCCGTTCTTGCCGATGTAGTAGTCGTAGATCTGGTCGCGGGCCGTTGGCGCCATGTCCGGGTCCAGCACCGCCGCCGCGTGGATGTGGTACGGCCAGTCGCCCTGGGACGGGTTGCGCAGCCAGGCCGCGAAGCCGACCGTACGCAGCGCCTTCACCGTCTGCCAGCGCTGCGTCGTCGTCAGGTTCGTCACCGAGATGTCGACCACGCCGCCGCCGTCGTGCGTACCGGCCGACGAGGGGTTCGTCGAGGTGTAGGAGCCCTGCGACAGCGTGATCGACCACGACAGCAGCGAGTCCGCCTTGGCCAGCATGTTCTTCGTCCGGGTGTTCACCCGCTCGCCGCCGTAGCTGTCCGTCGTCGAACCGGTCGACACGGCCCGGCTGACGGTGAAACGGTTGGTGCCGAGCGTCGTCAGCGACGTCGGGCCGGGAATGCCGTTCGCGTCGATCCCGGTGTAGCCGAGCGACCGCTGGTAGGCGGCGTACGCGGAGACCGTGGAGGTGCCGTAGTGGCCGTCAACCAGGCTGGCGGACAGGAAACCCTTGGCGCTCAAGGCCTTCTCGACTTCCAGTACGTGCGCGTAGGCGTTCGGGGTCAGGCCCTCATCCGGTTTGGGCGGGTCGAGCTCGGCCGCCAGGAGCACCAGCTCCATGTCGACGGCGGGCAGGGCGGACGCCCGGTCGGCCAGGACGGCCGAGCCGGCCACCGCCGCGACGGCGGTGGCCGCGCCGCGGGAGAGGATCCAACGTCGGGTGAGGGTCATGCCTACCTCCATCAAAGTGGCGGCCGTATTGAGGCCTTGATGGAGAGTGTCAGCAATCGTCTACAGATGGCCTACAGTTTCGCTACTGGTCCGCGCGCAGCCGGGCCGTGAAGCTCCGGCCGTACGCGTGCCGCGTGGCGACCTCGATCCGAGTCCCGCCGGCGACCGGACGGATCCGCATTCCCTCGGCGCTTTCGACCGCCCGCAGGGTGCGACCGTGGATCGTCACGGTGACCGTGTCCCGCTTGGTCGTCGGGTCGGCCACGGCGACGGTCACGTCACCTTGGCGCGTGGTCTGGACGAGGACCGACGCTGGCCCGTCGACGACGAGACGCTCGGCGTGATGGTCGCCCGGCGTGAAGCTGTTGACCGCCACCAGGCCCAGGCCCGAGTGCTTCACGGCTTGCGTCTGCGGCGTGTTCGCCAGGATCGTCAGGCGGCAGTCCTCGTACGCGGCCAGCGCCTGCGCCGACGCGTTCGGCACGATGGCGTACGCGTATGCGGCGGCCTCGGCGCCGGCGGGCTCGGTGACCCCCAGGGTGAACACCTGCTTGGTCACCTTCGTGTCCGGGTTGCCGGTACGCACCACCCGACGGCTCGCGGTGACCGACGTGTTCGACGGCGTCGGCCGCGTACCGGCGAGGAAGCGGTAGCCGACCGCGGTGTTCTGGGTGTCGTTGGCGTACCGGAGCCAGCGGTCGCCCTCCGTCAGACTGACCACATCGGACGGAGCGGCGATCCGGCTGTCGAACGTCGTCGTGACCGCCCGCCCGGAGTCGCCTACGCCCGCCGCCAGCACGACGATCTCGTCGTCGAACAGGAACCACGACTTCGTCGCCTCGGCGTTCCGGTACGCCACGAAGTCACCGGGCAGCTCACCGGCCTGCTGAGCGGCGTACGCCGCGTCGTCGCCGAGCACCAGCCCGGCCGCGCCGTAGGCGCCGAGCACCGCTCCGCCGGAGTACTCGTTGGTGCAGACCGGGAAGTAGACGTAGGTGTTCTGCGACTCCGAGGACGAGGTGAAGCCCAGCGCCGGGTTGTCGTACCAGAGCGTCCCGTACAACTCCGGGATGGTCCGCCGGACCTCCTCGGGCGCGGTCACCCCGGCGAGCCGGTACGGCGACACCGTCGTGTAGTAGTCCACCCCGAACGTCTGCGTGTGATCCTGACCGGCGAGGTAGAGGTAGTGCGCCCCGGCTCCCTGGAACCAGGGCATCAGGTTCTCGCCGCTCATGTACTCGTACGCCGAGATCCGCTCCGAGCTGCGGGCCAGCGCGAAGGCGTACCCGGGACGGCGGTGCACCACCCGGTCCATCGCGTTGAACGCCACGCTCCGGCTCGCCGGGTTCAGGTCGGCCGCCGGGATCGCCTCGTCCGCCATGATGTCGGCGTACCGGCTGATGCTCACGGGCGAGACGAACGACGTGGGCGTGAGCGTCGCGCGCGAGCTTTGGCGGATGTGCTTGATGTAGCTCTTCAGAGCGACCGCGTCGGCGCTGTAGCCGCTGAGATCCACGATGGCCTCGACGATGATCGCGACGTCCGCGTAGCCGGTGGTGGTCCGCGAGACCGCCCGCCCCTTGACGATCTCCATGAGATAGCCCTCGAAGATCAGCGGAGCGAAACCGTCGACCACCCAGCGCTGCACGACCGGAACCACCGTGTCGGTGGACGCGTAGCTCGTGCCGTCGAGCACCTTGATCGTCTGCACCGCCCGGGTGAGCAAGCCCTTCCCGTACGAGCCGGTGTACGCCACCGAGGCGTGCTGCAGGAACGACCCGTCGGCGTAGTACCCGTCGGTCACCCCGTGCTGGAGGTTGTACGGGTCGACCGTCGCGAACACCGTGAGCTGGTCGGCGACCGCCTTGGCCAGTCGCGCGTCGTCCCGCAGGAGGGCCGCCTGCAGGATGCGGTTGGCGGTGATGTCGGCGAGGTTCGCGCCCGTGTGGAAGCGCGAGTCCAGGTCGACGTCGCCGTTCTTGCCGTTGCGCAGGTACGCGTCCATGCTGGCCACGTAGACGGTCACCAGGTCGGCCGGGGCGACGTCGGCGAGCAGCGCCAGCGTACGCGTGACGTCGGTGGAGATGCCGATCTCCCAGTTGAACCAGTTTCCGTAGTAGCCCTTGCTCTGGTCGCCGTAGTAGTTCTCGTGCAGCCAGCGCAGCTTCTCCAGGACCCGGGCCTGGATCGCCGAATCGCCGTTGAGCGCGCCGCCGGGGACCCGGGTCGCGAGGGCGATCTCATACAGGTGCTGGCTGGTGCTCTTCAGATTCGGGTCGCTCGTGCCCAGCGGCAGCCCCTTGAACAGCTCGCCCGAACCGGCGGTGTCCAGCGCCTGCAGCCACGTACGCGCGGTCGCCTCGATCGCCGCCAGCTTGCCGGCGACCTCCGGCCGGGCGTTGCTCTCCGGCGTACCGGCCAGCATCGCCACCGTATTGGCGATCAGCCGGTCCTGGTCACCGGGCGCGGCCTGCGCTTTCCCCGCACGGATCTGGCCCGCCACGGTGAGCAGGGCGGCTGCGGGCACTGTGGACAGAAGGGCGCGGCGCGAGATCGACATGTGAAGACCTTACCGGCACGACACTCGGCCTGTGAAGCCTTAACGCAGCCGGCCCCCATGGGCGCTGCTTTTGGGCGCTGTTTTGCGCGCTGGATCAGGGATCCGGGTCGAATCATCGTCCAAGATTCGACCCAGATCCCTGATCCAGCGCCGAGATCACAGCTCAAGCGGGTACTTGACGCCTGCGCCGGTGTTGAGCAGCACCACCTCGTCGTCGGCGTCGAGCCAGCCGCGGTCGCGCAGCAGCCGCGCGGCGGTCAGACAGGCGGCGCCCTCGGGGCAGAGCATGAGCCCCTCCAATCGCCCGAACTCCCGCAGATCCGCCAGCATGTCGGCGTCGTCGACGGCGATCGCGGTCCCGTCGCTCTCGGCGATCGCGTCGAGGATCAGCTCGTCGCCCAGCGGCTTGGGCACGTTGATCCCGAAGGCCACAGTGGACGCATCGGGCCACATCTCGACCTGGCGAAGTCCCGCGTCGTACGCCTTCACCACCGGCGCGCAGCCCGTCGACTGCACCGCCACCAGCCGGGGCAGTTCGCCGGAGAGCCAGCCGAGCGTACGCAGTTCCAGCAGCGCCTTGTGGATGCCGATGAGCCCGACGCCGCCCCCGGTCGGATACAGGATCACGTCCGGCGTACGCCAGCCCAACTGCTCGGCGATCTCCAGCCCCATCGTCTTCTTGCCCTCGATGCGGTAGGGCTCCTTGAGCGTGGACACGTCGAAGATCGCCCCGTCCGCGTCGGCGATCAGGGACGCGACGAGCCGCCCGGCGTCGCTGATCACGCCCTCGACCAGATGCAGATCCGCCCCGGCGACCAGGCACTCCTGCCGGGTGATGACCGGAGCGCCGAAAGGCATGGCGATCGTCGCGGCGAGTCCGGCACGGGCGGCGTACGTTGCCCAGGCCGCGCCCGCGTTGCCGTTGGTCGGCATCGCCACATGCCGGATGCCCAGCTCCCGCGCCCGGGATACGCCCACCGCCGCGCCCCGCGCCTTGAACGCGCCCGTCGGCAGCAGGCCCTCGTCCTTGACCAGCAGCCGATTCAGCCCGATCTCGGCACCGTAGCGATCGGCGGACCACAGCGGCGTCCAGCCCTCGCCCAGCGTCGTGACGTGCTCGGCCGACCGCACCGGCAGCAGCTCCCGATACCGCCACAAGTCCGCACCGCGCCGCTCGACGGCGGCGGGATCCACCGCGTTCGCGATCGCGGGCAGGTCGTAGCGGGCGAGCAGGGGAGAGCCGCAGGTGCACAGGTTCTGCGGCCGGTCGGCGTCGTGCTCGGCGCCGCAACGGGGACACTCCAGGTGACTCAGGAACATGCTCTAGTCCTACACGCCGGCGTCGGCCTTCCCCCACGCGCCCGGTATGCCGCGCAGCATCAGCCGTCCGCAGCGCGACGGCAGATGCGGATCGGCGGTCAGCCGTTCCCCGTCCGGCTCCAGGCCGAGCAGCGTACGCAGCAGCATGAGCGGCGTACCGGCGGCCCAGGCCTGCGGCGAGCACGCCGACGGGTACGCGATCGGGATCTCCGTCAGCTCCCGGGCCGTCCCGATCAGCGCCTCCGGCAGGCGGAACCCGGACAGGGCCGCCGCCGTCAGCATCGCCTCCGAGATGACGGCCGCCTCCTCGCGGAAGCCGTACCGGGCGAGCCCGGCCGCGACGATGGCGTTGTCGTGCGGCCACACCGACCCGTTGTGATACTCCATCGGGTTGTACGCGGTCAGCCCGTCGGCCAGGGTGCGTACGCCCCAGCCGGAGAACATCGCCGGACCCATCAAATGCTCCACCACCGACGCGGCGTGCTCCGGCGGAACGATCCCGCTCCACAACAGGTGCCCGATGTTGGAGGTGAGCGTCGGCACCGGGCGCTTCTGCCCGTCCAGGGCCAGCGCGTAGAACCCCTCGTCCGGCAGCCAGAAGGCGTCGACGAAACGGTCCCGCAGCAGCCGTGCCTCCGCTTCGAGCGACTCGGCCAGCGCCGGATCGTTCCAGCACTCCCGGGCCAGCCGGGCCGCCCGCAGCCGCGCGTCGTAGGCGTACCCCTGGATCTCGCAGGTGGCCCGGGGCAGGGTCGCGAGCGTCCCGTCGGGGTGGACGATCGCGTTCCACGAGTCCTTCCAGCACTGGTTGGCCAGACCCTGCTCGGCGTTGCGGGTGGCGTACTCGATGAACAGGTCGCCGTCGGAGTCGCCGAACTCCCGCATCCACTGGATCGCCGCTCGGGCGTGCGGTTCCAGATCGCAGGCGGTCGCGCTGTCCCCGGTCCACCGGTGGTACTCGTCGAGCACGATCAAAAACAGCGGTGTGCTGTCGGCGCTGCCGTAGTAAGGCGACTGCGGTCGCTGGCCGAAGTAGGTCAGCTCGCCGTGCCGCAGCTCGTGCAGGATCTTGCCCGGTTCGGCGTCGCGGACGTCGTCCATCGTGGACGCCTGCTGGGCGGCGAGCGCCTTCAACGTCGTCCGGCACAGCTCCGGCGCGTACGGGAGGGTCTGGTAGCCCACGATCAGGCTGTCCCGGCCGAACAACGCCATGAACCACGGCAGCCCGGCGGCCGGCAGCGAGGCGTCCGGCACGGTGTCCGGATAGAACCGCAACGCCGCCAGGTCGATGAGACTGCGCCGGTAGGTGTGCACCAGGTCGTCCCAGTCGGTGTCCAGCTCCGGCGCCTGGGCCAGCCAGTCCTCCATGCTGATCGGCATCTGCGGCCGATGGTCGAGGTGCGGGACGGGCCGGATAGCGGCGGTCGCCACCGAGATCTCGATCTCCGTACTCCATGTCTGCGTCGGGGACAGCTCCAAGGCGTACGACATGGACTGCTCGGTGAACCGCGCGCCCGGCGCCTTGATGCGGGTCTCGCGCCGGAACTCGCCGCGCTCGTAACCGAGCACGACCGCGCCGCTCTCGATGCGCCGATAGTGCCGCCCGGTCTTGCCCTGCTTGTCCTTGACCTCGAAGATGTCGGCGAAGTCGGCGTCGAACAGCAGCGACAGTTCGAGGACCGCGGGCCGCGAGCCGTGGTTGGTCACCGCGAGCTGCTCCTGTACGCCTTCGCCGACGTGCCGGCGGCGCAGCACCGACAGCGACGGGTTCAGGTAGACGGTGCCGGTCGGCTGCTGAAGGTAGAACACGGCCTCGTCGTACTCGACGGGCTGGCCCGACAGCGAGGCCAGCGGGCGTCCGTTCAGCCGCAGCTCCCAGCGCGACAGGTGGCGCATGTCCCGGAAGAACAAGCCGCCCGGCAGGTCGTAGTTGGGGGCCACGTCGCCGCGTTCGTCGCTGACCATGAACGTGCGGCCTTGGAGGATGTTGATCTGACGGTCGGGCATGGGCGCCTCCCCGGGGGATGTCAGGAAATGTCGATCACGTGCTTGATGCCGAACGGATCGGGTTCGAACGCGTGGGCGTAGTCCTGCAGTGAACTGCGTGAGGTGAGAAGCGACTCCAGCCAGCTCCGGTCGGCCTGGGTGAGGGCGTCCGCGGCCTGCTGGAAGTGGCTGAGGTTGGCGTTGACCGAGCCGACGACGACGTCGTTCTCCAGCACCATCGACCGGTTGGCGCCGCCGATGTCGACACTGATCTTGCGACCGGCCACCGAGACGCCGGTCAGGCAGACGATGCCGTACTCCGCGGTGCCGCTGATCGCGTCGATGACCAGGGAGGACACCCCGGTCGCCTCGATGATGACGTCCGGGTTCAGCCGTCCGGTCAGCTGGTCCATCGCCTCGCTGTGGTAGGTCGCGCCGAGCGCCCGGACCGCTTCCGGCTTCGGGCCGTCGGTGACGATGTCCAGCACGTGGACGTCGAGTCCACGCTGCACGCCGAGCAACGCGGCGAGCAACCCGATCGGTCCGGCCCCGGTGATCAGCGCGGTCTTCGGCTCGTACCAGGCTCGGCCGCCGATCCGGTCGATCTGTTCCCACGCTTTGGCCACGACCGAGGTCGGTTCCATGAGTACGCCGGCCTCACCCAGCTCCGTGGGCAGCTTCACGGCGTACTCCGCCTCGACCGTCCAGCGCTCGCTGGCGTAGCCGTGGATCTCCTTGATCCCGCGCTCGGTGTACTCGCCGTTACGGCACATGTCGAACTGGCCCCGGGCGCAGGCGCCGCACGGCTTCGGATCCGGCCGCCGCACCACGCCGACGACCAGGTCGCCTTCGGCGAATCCCGACCCGGCCGGAGCCGTGCGTACGCGGCCCAGCGACTCGTGGCCGAGGATGAGACGGTCCTGCCCGGCCGGCGCCCAGCCGTACTCGGCGGCGGCGATCTCCCGGTCGGTGCCGCAGACACCCACGGCGACCGCGTCCACGAGCAGGTCACCCGGGCCCGGCTCAGGCTCGGGCATCTCGCTGAGTTCCAGCGAATCGGCTTGTCCGGGTCGGACGGTCAACGCCAGCATCGTCGCCCTTTCTGTCGTCTCCTTTCCATCCTGCCTGCTACCCGCCCCTTTGACCGGCAAAACGGTGATCTCGCCGGATCGGCGCCGAGCCGGGCCGACTATGGCGCTGGATCAGGGATCCGTGTCGAATCTTGGCCCAAGATTCGGCCGGGATCCCTGATCCAGCGCCTGAATGCGCCAGCGAGGAGCGCCGACGAGCGCCAGCGAGGAGCGCCGAGGAGCGCAAGCGAGGTCAGCGAGCGATCGAGTACAGCACGAGTTCCCCATTGACGACCGCGACCAGCGCCGACTCGTCCCCCGCCAGCTGTCCCGCGCGAACTGAGAGCACTCCGAGCGACTGTGCGCGCAGCGTCGAGACCGGTACGCCGGACAGCCGAACCGACGCGTCCCCGGTCCACTCGCAGACGAGGAAGTTGCCCGCGTCCAGCCGCAACACCCGGCTGCTCCGGGCGGTCCGCAAAACCTCCCGCCCGTCCGAGTCGAGCAGGATCACCG
The DNA here is from genome assembly GCA_013361475.1 of Hamadaea sp. GTDB lineage: Bacteria > Actinomycetota > Actinomycetes > Mycobacteriales > Micromonosporaceae > Hamadaea. The sequence continues at coordinate 14,826 of JABFYB010000051.1, read as the reverse complement.
GACCGTCGCCCACGGGCGCGACCCGCAGTGTCAGCCCGACCGGGTCCAGGAAGGCCGCGTCCGGCACCGAGACGGTCCATTTCGTCCGGCCGTCGTGGAGCGCGACGACGTTACGCCCACCGGACTCGGTCGCGTCGATCAGGCAGACGTCGTCGAGGTCGCACGGCGCCACCGCGGTCACCCCGCCGCCAGTGAACACGCGTACCAGCGACCCGTCGTCGACGTGCAGCCGGTACAGCTCGCGCGCGCTGCGGATGTAGATGTCGCCGTGGTAGGCCAGGAAGCCGTCGTTGGGCGGGATCCCATGCCAGACGCGTCCGGTCGGGACACCGGTCGCGGCGGCGTACTCGGTGATGGTGCTCTGCCCGTCGGCGACGTACATCTTGCCGTCGCTGTTGCCCGTCTCCGGCACGCCGACGCCGAGGTCCGACCGCGCCAGATCGCCTGGAGCGCCCATGCCGAAGACCCGCTGCGCCGCCGCGCTCACCTGCCAGCGCGTCGCGCCGGTCCGCAGGTCGATCCCGGCGATCGTGCCCGGACGCGCGCCCGGGAACACCGCGACCCCAGGGAAGAGCTGGACGGCGTCGGGCTCCACGGAACCGTTGAAGTGCCAGCGCTGCTCGCCCGTCGCCGGGTCGATCATCCACGCCGTCGTCTGCCAGCCGCTGCTGGTCGCCGCGCCGGCCAGGACGAGAATCGCGTCCGGCGTGGCCAGGATCCGTGGCGTCACGCCGTCCGCGCCCCCGGCGAGCGGCGGCAACGTGACCGGTGGCCAAGCCGGAGTGCCGTCCGCCAGGCTCATCGACAGCACCGTCACCCCCGTCCCCGACAGGTCGATCGCATACGCGCGGCCGTTGACGATCGCGACCTCCGGAAACGCCAGGCCGTCGAGCGGCATCGAGCCCACTCGGCGCAGGGTCGAGAACTCCATCGGGCTGCCGGTGGGATTGACCGTGGGCGGCGGCGGCATCGTGCGGTTCCGGCCCAGGACCGCCGTCGCCAGCACGATCACCGCGATCACCACCAGGCCCGCGGCGGTCACCGTCGCCGCCACCTTGGTACGCCGTCGGCGGCGGCCGAGCTCCGCGACGTCGTCGGCGGAGCCCACGGGTACCTGAGCCAGCTCCGCCTTGAGGACCGTCGCGAGGTTGTCCCGGCCCCGCGACAGCCACGACTTGACCGTCCCTTCGCTGACCCCCAACTCGGTCGCGATCTCGGCCACCGAGACGTCGAGCAGATAGTGCAGCGCGAGCGCCTGCCGTTGCCGCTCCGGCAGCTTCTTCAGTGCGGCGACGACCAGCATGGTGTCCTCGGAGGGCGGTGGCACCGCAGCCGGCTGCTCGACCGGGGCGTTGCGGCGTACGCGAAGATGCCGCCACCAGTCGAAGACGAGCCGGGAGACCACGAGCCGCAGCCACGCCTCGGCGTCGTCGTAGCCGCTGAGCCGCCGCCAGCGCTGCCAGGCGCGGATGTACGCCTCCTGCACGACGTCCTGCGCCTGGGCGAGGTCACCGGTCAGCCCGTACGCGTACCGCAGCGTCCGGGGCGAGGTCACCCGGTAGAACTCCGCGAAATCCACTGCTACCGCCCGTGCTCGTGGGGATGGGTCGCCTGGGACACGGCCAGGCCCCCGTCACGGGTTGCAGTCTGCGGTCAGGAACGTCGGGCGCGCAGCCCCAGGATCCGGCGGCCGGTGGCGAGCAGCTGCTCACGCATCGCGTCGTCGTCGAACCGTTGCAGCACGGGGGAGGACGCGGCGGCGGCGATCCCGGCGAGCGCGACCGTGGCGGCGACCTCCGAGGCCGGCGAGTCGTCGGCCATCAGCAGCTCGCCCGGCTGCTGCAGCAGCTCGGCGATGTCCGGGTGGCTCTGCAGGGCGCTGGTGATGCCCGGGTCGGTGCCGATCATCCCGATGAGGCGGCGGTGCTTGACCGTCAGGTCGACGAAGCCGCGCAGCATCGTGTCCGCCCGGCTCGACGGCGTCCGCTGCGCCTGGGCGGTCTCGATGATGGTGCGCAGCTCCTCCATGGCGGGCTGGATCACCGCGGTGAGGATGTCGTCGCGCGTCTTGAAGTGGTGGTAGATGGCGGCCTTCGTCACACCGAGATGGTCGGCGATCATCTGCAGCGACGTCCCGGCGAAGCTGTACAGGGCGAACAGCCGGCACGCCTCGTCCAGCAGACGTTGCCGGGTGCGCTCCTGACCCCGCGGTCCGGCCTCGGCCAATCCCGTCACGGCGTCCTCCCTACCAGCTCAACCACTCTAAGGACGCTGAATGCCTTCCGTCAAAGCTAGCCGATCGGCAAGTGTGCCAGCTAGCCGATCGGCAAGGTGTGACCTTGCCGATCGGCTTGTCGCTGCCTTGCCGATCGGCTAGTTTGAGGAGCAGAGGCGAGCGCCTTTCACCCACCGTGAACTGCGTGTTTCGTCGCGATGACGGCTGCCTACCTCTCATATTGGAGTGCTCCAATGGCAACGTTCCTCTATCGAATCGGCCGATTCGCGTACGCCCGACGGTGGCTCGTCCTGGCGATCTGGGTGGTGTTCCTCGCCGTCGCGGGCGCCGGCGCCGCCCTCTTCTCCGGCAAGACGAGTAACGACTTCAGCATTCCGGGCACCGAATCGCAGCAGGCCATCGACCAGCTCAGCGAGCGTTTCCCCGAAGCACACGCCGGTGGGGCCAGCGCCCGGGTCGTCTTCGTCGCACCGGAAGGCAAGACGATCGTCGACCCCTCGGTGCAGAGCGCCGTCTCCGCCGTGGTGGCCGCGCTGAAAGACGCCCCGCAGGTGGCGAACGTGGCCGACCCGTACACCGCGAAGACGATCTCCCCGGAACACCCGCGGTACGCCTTCGCCCAGGTCACCTATGGCGTACAGGGCATGGCGCTGACCGACTCCGACCGGGAGGCGCTGTTCGACGCCGCCCAGCTCGGCCGCGATCAAGGCCTGACCGTCGAGGTGGGCGGCGACGCCCTGCGAGCCAACCCGGAGACCGGCATCGTCGAGGTGCTCGGCATCGTCATCGCCGCCGTCGTGCTCGTCGTCACGCTGGGCTCGCTCATCGCGGCCGGACTGCCCCTGCTGACCGCGCTCACCGGGATCGGCGTCGGCATCTCCGGCATCGCCCTGGCGGCCCGCTGGTTCGACATCAACTCCAACAGCCTGATCCTCGCGCTGATGCTCGGCCTCGCCGTCGGCATCGACTACTCGCTGTTCATCGTCTCCCGCTTCCGGCACGAACTGCTGGTACGCAAGAACGGACCGGAAGCCGCCGGCCGGGCGGTCGGCACGGCCGGATCCGCCGTCGTCTTCGCCGGCCTGACCGTGATCATCGCGTTGGCCGCGCTCTCCGTCGTCGGCATCCCGCTGCTGCGCAGCATGGGCCTGGCGGCCGCCGCCACCGTCGCCGTCTCGGTGCTGGTCGCGATCACGCTGCTCCCGGCGCTGCTCGGGTTCACCGGCACCCGGCTCATCCGCGGGCGCCTGTTCGGCCGGCGTACGCCGGACCCGGAGGCCGACGAGGCCGGTCCCACCCCGATGGGCGAACGCTGGGCGAAGTTCATCGTGCGTTTCCGGGTGCCCGCGCTCGTGCTGGCCGTCGCCGGACTGGCCGCCCTCGCCATCCCCGCCGCCGGACTGCGACTCGGGCTGCCCGACGACGGCATGCAGGCCACGTCGACCACCCAGCGCAAGGCGTACGACTTGATGACCGAGGGCTTCGGGCCCGGCTTCAACGGTCCGCTGCTGATCGTGGCCGACCTGCCCGCGGGCGGCGACCCGCAGAGCGCGGGCCAGGCCCTGGCCGGCGCGCTGATGAAGCTGGACAACGTCCTGTACGCCCAGCCGACCGGCGGCAGCGCCGAGGCCCACACCGCGCTGGTGACGGTCATCCCGAAGACGGGACCGAACGACGAGAAGACGGCCGACCTGGTGACCGCGATCCGTGACCAGGCCGACGACCTCAAGGCGGCCACCGGTGCGACCGTGTCGGTGACCGGCCAGACGGCGCTGGCGATCGACGTGTCGGCCCAGCTCGGCGCGGCCCTCGTGCCCTACCTGTGCGTCGTCGTCGGGCTGGCGTTCCTGCTGCTCCTGCTCGTCTTCCGCTCCGTGCTCGTGCCGCTGACCGCGACCCTCGGCTTCCTGCTGAGCGTCGCGGCGACCTTCGGCGCGGTCGTGGCGGTCTTCCAGTGGGGCTGGCTGAGCAGCGTCTTCGGAGTCGAGGAGACCGGCCCGATCATGAGTATGCTGCCCGTGCTGCTGATCGGCATCCTCTTCGGACTCGCCATGGACTACCAGGTCTTCCTCGTGACCCGGATGCGGGAGGACTACGTCCACGGCGCGTCGGCCCGATCGGCCATCGTGACCGGCTTCCGGCACGGCGCCCGGGTCGTCACCGCCGCCGCGATCATCATGATCAGCGTCTTCGGCGGGTTCGTCTTCTCCGGCGAGACCCTCATCCAGTCCATCGGCTTCGCCCTGGCGTTCGGTGTGCTGGTGGACGCGTTCGTGGTCCGGATGACCGTCATCCCGGCGCTGATGTCACTGCTGGGCAAGGCGGCGTGGTGGCTGCCGCGCTGGCTGGACAAGATCCTGCCCAACGTGGACGTCGAAGGCGAAAAGCTCGCCGCCGTCGCCGACCCCGAACCCGCCTCGTCGCCCTCCACCACCGCCCTTTCCGCGCGATCATGAACTTTTGTTCGTGATCGCGCGGCGTGTCGTGTCCACAGCAGCCTGATCAACTCCGCGCCAGCATGATCAACGGGAGGTGAGGCGGGCGGCGGCCGCATCGCGTACGCCGTCCTCCTCCATCGGATCGCCGGCCAGCTCGGTCAGCCACTTCACCGTGTCGTCGGTGAGCGGCGCGTGCTGGGCGGCGATCAGGCGTACGCCCGGCTCACAGTCGAGCAGGCACACCGGCAGAAGCCGAGTGGTCTCCTCCGGATCGAGGATCAGCAGGCTCGTCAGGTAGCTCGCTCGCTCGTATGAGTGCGGTGAACTGCGGAGGAGCCGATTCAGGGTGCGCGCCAGCCGGTCTCGGCCTGGACCGGGTTCGGCGTCGAGCAGGCGAGTGAGACCACTGGTGATGTCGTCGAAGCCGCACCATCCGGGCTCGGCTTCGAGCTGGTCAAGGGCGGTGAAGAGCGCGGGAACGTCGTCCGCGTCGCCGTATCCGGCGAGGATGCGTTGTCCGGTCCAGCACAGTGGATGCTCAGGGTCGGCGGCCCACTCACGGGCTGCTGGAACGGCCACGGCACCGAGCCTGCGGAGCGCGCCCCCGAGGAATGGCAGATCGAGGTCCCGTACGCGAGCCGCCACCTCCAGCAGATGCGGGTCGGGATCCCGTCGCCGCAGTTCGGCGAGCACCGGGATCTTCACCGACCGGTCGACCGACCGGCTCAGAAGCTTCGCGATCAGATCTGATGTGGCTGTGTGCGAAAAGCACAGTCGATTGGCCCGAGCGTCAGCCACCCGCCGTCGCACCGCGTCGCACGCGGCGTCGAGCCGAGCATCCCGTCCCGCCCATGACGACCAAGGCGCGCTATCAGCGAAGATTTCGTCAGCGTCGGCTGGGCTGAGCCGAGCGGCGGCTAGTTCCCACAAGTCATCCCACCAGTCCGAGGGCCACTCGTCGGCGACGGCTCGCAAGACCTCGATCCAGCGCACGCCGTCCTTGACGTATGCGCGCAACGTCGAGCGGGCCTCATCGTTTCCGGCCCGTCCCAAGGCTTCCAGTACGCCCATGGCGAGGTCGAACTGATTGTCGTCGTTCGGCCCGGACGCCCGGAGCTGATCGATCAGCGGCGTGAGATCGAGGCGCAGGTCGCGGACGAGGCGCGCGAGATAGACGAGGCGGTCGTCGACCTGCCAGTCCCAGCGGTAGTCGCGACGTAAGCATTCGTACACGACGTCCGGTGCGTCCGGGTCTACTCGTGCGCGGTGGACCGCGACGCCGAGGCCTCGTTGCATCCGTCCTCGGAACGTCCGGGACGGGTCGTACCGCCAGCCGTCATCAGAACTCATCGAGCCGAGTATCCGCACGCCGTCCATCGGTTATCGCCCAATGCCGGCTCTCTGCCCGGCGAAGGCGGGGGAGCGGTCAGGGGTGCCGGGCGGCGGCGACCTCGGCCCGGGCGGCCTCGATGAGGGCGTGCGCGATCGCGGCCGCCCCGTCGCCGTCGTGGGAGTCGATCGCGGCCACGAGCCGGCGGTGGCTGTCGACGACGGCCGGGTCGACCTGGTCGGGCAGCGTACGCAGGTCTTCCCGGGCGGTCAGGAAGGCGGCGAACGGTTCGGTGAAGTGGCGGAACATCGCATTGCCGGAGGCGGCCAGCAGGGTCGTGTGGAAGGCGACGTCCGCCGTGGTGAACGCGGTGTGATCCCGGGCCGCTGCGGCGGTTGCCATCGCGTCGCACGCCTGCTGTAACTCGGCCACTTGCTGGGCGGTGGCGTACGCCGCGCATCGGCGGGCGGCGTGCACCTCGACGGCGGTCCGCAGGTCGCTGAGTTCGTCGAGCTGACGGGCGCCGTCCGGGCCGGCGACCCGCCAGCGGATGACGTCGCGGTCAAGGAGGTTCCACTGCCGCATCGGCAGGACTCGCGTACCCACTTTCGGCCGTGGCCGGACCATGCCCTTGGCCTCCAGCGCCCGGAGCGCTTCGCGTACGACCGGGCGGGAGGCGCCGAACCGCTCGGTCAGCTCCTCCGGGACGATGCGCGCGCCGGCGGCCAGTTCGCCGGAGGCGATCATGCGGCCCAGCCGGTCGACGAGGTAACCGTGCAGGCCGCGGGTGGCGTCCGAGGTCACTGTCCCTCCCTTGACGTGGTCGGCCTCAGCTCGTAGGTTCGGCAATCGCCATACAGTATGACTATTGGAGGAACACATGCTCGCGGGGGAGGTCGTCGTCGTGACCGGCGGCGCGCAGGGCATCGGCGCCGCGATCGCCGCGGCGGCTGAGCGGCACGGCGCGCGTGTGGGGGTCATCGACCTCCACCCCACGACCGATTGGTACGCAGTCCAGGCGGACGTCAGCGACGCGAAGGCGGTCGACGAAGCCTTCCGGGCTCTGACCGCTGAGCTGGGTCCGGTGACGGTGCTGGTGAACAACGCAGGGCGGAACGCGTACTTCGATCCGGTCACGATGACCGAGGATCAGTGGGAGACCGTCTTCGCCGTCGACCTCAAGTCGGCGTGGCTGTGCGCCAAAGCCGTGCTCCCGCCGATGATCGCCGCCCGCAAGGGCTCCATCGTCAACATCTCTTCCCTGCACTCCTCGCTGACCAGCCGGGGCATGTTCCCGTACGCCGCGGCCAAGTCCGGCCTGGTGGGCTTGACGCGCAGCCTCGCCCTGGAGGTCGCCGAGCACGGCGTACGCGTCAACGCGGTGAGCCCCGGCTATGTGCGTACGCCCTTGGTGCAGGACTTCTTCGACCGCTCGCCCGATCCGGAGCTGGAGCGCAGGGTCCTGGACGCGCAGCCGCTGGGCCGGATCGGCACCCCCGAGGAGGTCGCCGACGTGGTCTGCTTCCTCGCCTCCCCGTACGCGTCCTATGTGACCGGAGCGAACTGGGCGGTCGACGGCGGCCTCGGCGCCCGCTTCGCCTGAGTTTCCCCCTCGGAGTAACCGTGAAGATCATTTCGCTGGAGACGTTCCTCGTCGCCCCCCGCTGGCTGTTCTGCCGGATCGAGACCGACACGGGCATCGTCGGCTGGGGCGAGCCGGTCGTCGAGGGCCGGGCCGCCACCGTCCGAGCGGCGGTGCACGAGTTCGAATCGCTGCTGATCGGCCGGGATCCGCTGCGTATCGAGGACCTGTGGCAGGTCATGACGAAGGGCACCTTCTACCGGGGTGGGCCGGTGCTGTCGAGCGCCGTGGCCGGGATCGACCAGGCGCTGTGGGACATCGCGGGGAAGTACCGGAACGCGCCGGTGCACGAGCTGCTGGGCGGCCCGGTCCGCGACCGGATCCGCATGTACGGGTGGGTCGGCGGCGACTCGCCGTCGGAGGTGACCGACGCCGTCCAGCGGCAGGTCGACGCCGGACTGACCGCGATCAAGATGAACGTCGCCGGGCAGGTGGCGCCGCTGGCGACCGCGCAGGACGTCGCCGACGCCGTCGCTCGGGCCGAGGCTGCCCGGGCGGTGCTCGGACCCGACCGCGATCTCGCCATCGACTTCCACGGCCGGGCCACCAAGGCGACCGCGCGGCGACTGATCCAGGCGCTCGAACCGGTGGCGCCGATGTTCGTCGAGGAGCCGCTGGTCCCCGAACACGGGCATCTGCTCGGCGACTTGTGCCGGTCCACGGCGGTGCCCATCGCGACCGGCGAACGGCTCTACTCCCGGACCGACTTCCTCCCCGTGCTGCAGGCCGGCATCGCGGTGGCGCAGCCGGATCTGTCGCACGCCGGGGGCATCTCCGAGTCGCGCCGGATCGCGACGCTGGCCGAGATGTTCGGCGTACTGGTGGCGCCGCACTGCCCGCTCGGGCCGATCGCGCTCGCCGCCTGCCTTCAAGTCGACCTGGCGACGCCGAATTTCCTCATCCAGGAGCAGAGCCTCGGCATCCACTACAACGTCGGCCGGGATCTGCTCGACTACCTGGTCGACCCGGACGTCTTCACTTTCCGGGACGGCCACCTGCTGCCGCCGACCGGGCCGGGCCTCGGCATCACGGTGGACGAGGACGCCGTACGCCGGGCGGACGAGATCGGGCACGACTGGCAGTCGCCCGTGTGGCGGCACGCCGACGGCGCGTACGCCGAGTGGTGACCATCCAGCGCCAGAAGGCGACGGCCCGGGTCGGCTGCGACCCGGGCCACGCTCCGGCAGGATGAGGCCATGCGCGGACGTATCCAGGACGACGGTTCCACCCCGCGGGACCAGCGGCACGACTACTGGGGCGTGGTGCTCGACAGCCCGGACGCCAAGGCGCTCGCCCGGTTCTACGCCGACCTGCTCGGCTGGGAACTCGGTGCCGAGGGCCGGACGATCATCCCGCCCGACAGCGTCGGCTACATCGCCTTTCAGGACTCCCCGGAGTACGTGCGGCCCGCCTGGCCGCCCGCCGAGGGGCGCCAGCAGCAGATGCTCCACCTGGACTTCGAGGTCGAAGACCTGGCGGCCGCGGTGGGTCACGCCGTCGAGCTCGGCGCGACGCCCGCGCAATTCCAGCCTCAGGACGAGGTCCGGGTCATGCTCGACCCGGACGGTCACCCGTTCTGCCTCTACGCCAACGGCTGATCAGGCCGCGGGCACTCCGGCTTCGCGGGGCAGCACCGTGAGCACGCGCATGATGTGCTCGCGAAATTCCGACATGTACGCCGAAAGGAAGCTCGCGGTGCCCGGATCGGTGACCGCGCCGTCGCCGGGGAACAGCTCCGGCGTGTATTGGATGTACGCCTCCGGCGCGGTCATCTGCCGGGCGTTGCAGAAGGAGAGCACGCCCCGCAGGCTCTGCTGAGCCAGCGCCGTCCCGATCTGCCCGATGCTGGCCCCGATGACGGCGGCCGGGATGTGGTCGAACGCGTTCTGACCCCACGGCCGCGACGCCCAGTCGATCGCGTTCTTCAGCGCCCCGGGGATCGACCGGTTGTACTCCGGAGTCACGAACAGCAGTGCCTGGGACCGGTGGATCGCCTCCTTCAGCTCGACCGCCTCCGGCGGGTACGCCGTGTCGAAGTCTCGGTTGTACAGCGGCAGGTTCCCGATCGGGATCTCGGTGAACTCGAGGTCGTCCGGCGCGAGCCGGATCAGCGCCTTGGACAGTTCACGGTTGATCGAGGTCGACGAGAGGCTGCCGACGAAATATCCAACCTTGTACGTGGCCATGCCCTCTTTCTACCGTGGATGACCTGCTCAAACGGTAGGTTCGCCAACTCGGGTGACCGTGACACGGGGCCGTGACGGACATCGTCCGGAGAGCGCATCAAGATCGCGATTCGGACATGATCTTCCACCCATCGGTTGACCTGGGAAAACGTTCGTCGGTGAGGTATGGCGGCGGCAGCCGATGCCGCCTCCTCGTCGACCTGGTTACGGTGCGCTGGCATTGTCGATCACCCTCGGAGAGCATTCGTGTCAGCAGGACGTTTCAGCCCCTATATCCGCCGAGTGGGCATTCCGCTCGTCCTAGCGGTCGTCGGGACGGTCACCCTCGGTGTCGGCGTCTTCGCCGCGACGATCAAGGACGATCACCTCAACACCACCGCCGCCGAATTCAGCGAGCACGCGTGTGACGGCTTCGGCGATCGGACGTCGTCGCAGGACGGCTGGCACTTCATCGTGCCCGACGGTGGGGAGAAGGCCGAGTTCACGAACCTGACGTTCACCTTCTCGACCGCGGACGGCAACGTCACGGGCACGATCGTGAGCAAGGACGCGGCGCACCCGACGGTCGGTGCGGGCTGGAAGGGCTGGCTCGACAAGGCCGGCAACGGTCCCAAGGCGCTGTACAAGCACGCGTACCTCGTGACGACGGCCGGTTGGCGGCTCACCGCCGCCAGCGCGGACATCGTGCCGAGTGACGTCCAGACGTTCAACCTGAGCCACACCTGCCCCGGTACGCCGGTCACGCCGTCGCCGAGCGCCTCGCCGTCGGTGTCGCCGAGCGCGTCGACGAGCCCGTCGCCGGAGGTGTCGGAGAGCCCGAGCGCGTCCACCAGCCCGTCGCCGGAGGTGTCGGAGTCGCCGAGCGCGTCGACGAGCCCGTCGCCGGAGGTGTCGGAGAGCCCGAGCGCCTCGACCAGCCCGTCGCCCGAGGTGTCCGAGTCGCCGAGCGTGAGCCCGTCGCCGGAGGTGTCCGAGAGCCCGTCGGCCTCGGAGAGCCCGAGCACCAGCCCGTCGCCGGAGGCGTCGGAGAGCCCGAGCACCAGCCCGTCGCCGGAGACCTCGCAGAGCCCGTCGACCAGCCCGTCGCCGGAGGCGTCCGAGAGCACCAGCCCGACCGCGTCGCCCTCGCCGACGACGATCGAGATGCTGCCCACCACGGGTAGCTCGTTCGGCTCGATCCTCATCGTCGCCGGTTCGCTGCTGCTGCTGGGCGGCGGCCTCATGATGGTCGCGACCCGCCGCCGGCTGGTCGAAATCGAGTAGGCCTCGCTGAATTGGAGGCGCCGGACGGCAATCCGTCCGGCGCCTCTGCCTATCATGATCGACATGTCGTCCCCGGTCGCCGTCCGCCCTGCCGAAGCCGCCGACGAGCCGCGCTGGCGGGAGCTGTGGGACGCCTACACCCGGTTCTACGAGCGGGAACCAGTCGAGGCGATCACCCGCCAGACCTGGTCGCGCATCCTCGACCCGGCCGGATCGGTGTCCGCGATCGTCGCCGAGCGGCCCGGCGAGGGCGTCATCGGCATCGCGAACTACCTGCTGCAGGACAGCACCTCGGCGTTGGCGCCCGGCTGCTACCTGCAGGACCTCTTTGTCGATCCGGCTGTCCGCGGCGGCGGCGTCGGCCGGGCCCTCATCGACTGGCTGTGGCACGAGACCCGCGTACGCGGCTGGTCGTCGCTGTCCTGGCAGACCCGGGAGACGAACTATCGCGCCCGGATGCTCTACGACAGCTACACCCAGCACAGCGGATTCCTGCGGTACGTCCTGCGCGATCCGCGTACGAAATGAGTCCAGGCCGACCCGTGCGGGCCGGCCTGGACTCGGGGTTTGTCAGGCGAGGTCGAACCGGTCGAGGTTCATGACCTTGACCCACGCGTCGACGAAGTCGCCGACGAACTTCTCCCGGGCGTCGTCGCTGGCGTAGACCTCGGCCACCGCGCGCAGCTCGGAGTTCGAGCCGAACACCAGGTCGGCCCGGCTGCCGGTCCACTTGACCTGGCCGGCGGCGTCGCGGGCCTCGTAGGTGAGGTCGTCACCGGTGGGCGTCCACTGCGTGCCCAGGTCGAGGAGGTTGACGAAGAAGTCGTTCGTCAGGACTCCGGGCGTGGTGGTGAGGACGCCGAGCGAGGAGTTGCCGTAGTTCGCCCCGAGTACCCGCAGGCCGCCGACGAGCACGGTCAGCTCCGGCGCGCTCAGGGTGAGCAGGTTCGCCTTGTCGACCAGCAGGAACTCGGCGGGGAGCCGGTGGCCCTTGCCGAGGTAGTTGCGGAAACCGTCCACCGTGGGCTCGAGCGCCGCGAACGACTCGACGTCGGTCTGCTCGGCCGTGGCGTCGACCCGGCCGGGCGTGAACGGCACCTCGATCTCGTGACCGGCGGCCTTCGCCGCCTGCTCGACACCCACCGAGCCGCCGAGGACGATCAGGTCGGCCAGCGAGACCTTCTTCGTGCCCTGGGCGTTGAACCGCTGCCGCACGCCCTCGAGCGCGCTCAGGACGACGGCCAGCTCGTCGGGCTCGTTGACCTCCCAGCCGCTCTGCGGCTGCAGGCGAAGGCGGGCACCGTTGGCGCCACCGCGCTTGTCACTGCCCCGGAACGTCGAAGCGGACGCCCACGCGGTCTTGACGAGCTGGGCGACGGACAGCCCCGAGCCGGCGATCTGCCGCTTGAGCTCGGCGACGTCGTTCGCGTCGATCTGCTCGTAGTCGGCGGCCGGCAGCGGGTCCTGCCAGATCAGCACCTCGGACGGGACCTCGGGGCCGAGGTAACGCACGACCGGGCCCATGTCGCGGTGGGTCAGCTTGAACCAGGCGCGGGCGAACGCGTCCGCGAACTGCTCCGGGTTCTCCAGGAAACGCCGCGAGATCTGCTCGTAGACCGGGTCGAACCGCAGCGACAGGTCGGTCGTCAGCATCGTCGGGCGGTGCTTCTTGGCCGGGTCGTACGCGTCCGGGATGATCTCGGCGGAGTTCTTCGCGACCCACTGGTGCGCACCGGCCGGGCTCTGCGCCGGCTCCCACTCGTAGCCGAACAGGATCTCGAAGAAGCTGTTGCTCCACTGCGTCGGCGAGGTGGTCCAGGTGACCTCGAGACCGCTCGTGATCGTGTCCGGGCCCTTGCCGGTGCCGTAGGTGCTCTTCCAGCCGAGGCCCTGCGCCTCCAGCGGTGCGGCCTCCGGCTCGGCGCCCACGTGGTCGGCCGGGCCGGCGCCGTGGGTCTTGCCGAAGGTGTGACCACCGGCGATGAGGGCGACGGTCTCCTCGTCGTTCATCGCCATGCGGCGGAACGTCTCACGGATGTCGCGCGCGGCGGCGATCGGGTCCGGGTTGCCGTTCGGCCCCTCCGGGTTGACGTAGATCAGGCCCATCTGGACGGCGGCCAGCGGGTTCTCCAGCTCGCGCTCGCCGCTGTAGCGGGCGTCGCCGAGCCAGGTGGTCTCCGGGCCCCAGTAGACGTCCTCGTCGGGCTCCCAGACGTCGGCGCGGCCACCGGCGAAGCCGAAGGTCTTGAAGCCCATCGACTCCAGCGCCACGTTGCCGGTCAGGATCATCAGGTCGGCCCACGAGATCGCCTGGCCGTACTTCTTCTTGACCGGCCACAGCAGGCGGCGCGCCTTGTCCAGGTTGCCGTTGTCCGGCCAGCTGTTCAGCGGGGCGAAGCGCTGCTGGCCGGCGCCGGCGCCGCCACGGCCGTCGCTGATCCGGTAGGTGCCGGCGCTGTGCCAGGCCATGCGGACCATGAACGGGCCGTAGTGCCCGAAGTCGGCCGGCCACCAGTCCTGCGAGGTCGTCAGGACCTCGGCGATGTCACGCTTGACCGCGGCGAGGTCGAGGGACTGGAACGCCGCGGCGTAGTCGAACGCCACCCCGAGCGGATTGGCCACGGCCGGGTTCTTGGCGAGGATCTTCAGGTTGAGCTGGTTCGGCCACCAGCCGCGGTTGCCGCCACCCTGAGTCGGATGCGGCGCCCGTCCGTGCGCGACCGGGCAGCGGGACTCGGCCCCGGCCTCGGCGTCGTGAACGACGGCGTCGTGGTTCTCTGACATCGGATTCCTTCCGGGCTCACCTGTGGGTAATCACCCGCAGTCTTGCCCGTATTCTGGAATCAGTCAAGAAAATGGGCGTCAGGTCACCCAGTCTTCGCGCGTTGTTGGGCGTTACCCGGGATATTGCGGTCTCGCACGCTGTGCGAGAGGACGTTATCCCGGATAACGCGCCGCGCCCGATCAGGGCCGTACGTTGTGATTGCCGCTGAAGAGGTTGCCCGGGTCGTACTGCCGTTTGACCTCGGCCAGCCGTTCATAGGTGGCGGCAGGGTAGACCGCCGCGACGTCCGCCTCGGTCGCCGTGGCGAGGAAGTTGGCGTACGCCCCGGTGACGTGGGGCGCCAGGCGAGCCCAGATGGCGTCGATCCCCGGCCGGGCGGCATCCACGACCGGCTTCGGGCCGGCGACGGTGGTCAGCACCATCAACTCCGCCGGGCGGTGGGCGTACGCCGTGGCATCGGCCGGAACGCGGGAGATCGCCCCGCCGAGACTGCGTACGCCGATGAACGGGGGTCGCTCGGAGGCGCCTACTTCGGCCAGGATCCGCAGCACCTCCGGCACGGAGGTTTCGTCGACGAATCCGCTGCGGGTGAACAGCGCGATGCCGGGCGGTGGGACGACGCCGTCCACCAGGACATCCGCGTACGACTTGAGCGTCACGTCGTCGTCCAGCACGGTGCCGAGTCGCCGGATCGGGTCGATCGTCTGGGCGGCCTGCTCGGCGTCGTCCCCGTCGAAGGCGACGCGGATCTCGATCGGAGCCGCGTTGCCGCCCGCGAACGGATTCGCCAGCTCCAGGATCGAGGTCAACTCCTCCGGTGCAGTACGCAGATACTCCGCCCAGCCGGCGAGCACGGTCGCCGCTTCGGCAGCGGGGACGGAGATCCGTCCGAAGTAGACGTCGGAGGTGGAGTGCGCCGCGAACTCGAACGCCGTCACGACGCCGA